>JAEYZV010000410.1 GCA_023427865.1 Acidobacteriota bacterium | reverse complement strand
CCGCCCAGGCGACCACGGGCGCCACGGCACCCACCTCGTACGCCTGTTCGATGCGGAGTGGCCGATCCAGGGACGCCGCCCACCCGTCCTCCTCTCCACCGACTCCGAACTGCGCCCGACCGGTCGTGCTCATCGCCCCGCACGATAGCGCAGAGGCGCGCCGCCCGGCGCCCGGCGGGCAGGGCCCGACGGCTACGAACATGGCGGTTCGGCCGTTCCGGCCCTTCCCACGTTCCGATGTTCGGCGTTCGGCGTGTGGTGTTTAGGGGATAATTCCCTGGTGATACTCGACCGGTGGCAGCGCCCGCTCGGCCACCTGCGCATCTCGGTCACCGACCGCTGCAACCTGCGGTGTGCGTACTGCATGCCGGAACCCGACTACGTGTGGCTGCCCCGATCTACGCTGCTCACGTTCGAGGAACTCACACGGATCACCCGGCTGTTCACCGGGCTCGGCGTGCGGCGCGTACGGCTGACTGGCGGTGAACCGCTGCTGCGCGCGCAGCTGCCCCAGCTCACGGCGCAGCTGGCCTCCCTGGACGGGCTCGACGACCTCGCCATGACCACCAACGGCGTCCTGCTGGCGGGGCAGGCCGATCACCTTCGCGCCTCCGGACTGCGACGCATCACGGTGAGTCTCGACACGTTGAGGCGCGATCGCTTCCAGGCGCTCACCCGGCGCGACCACCTGCCGGACGTCCTCGCGGGCATCGACGCCGCGACGCGTGCCTTCGGTGCCATGAAGATCGACACCGTACTCATGCGCGGCACCAACGACGATGAGCTCGAGGCGCTGCTCACGTTCGCGGGCGAGCGCGGCGCGGAGATCCGGTTCATCGAGTACATGGACGTCCCCGGGGCGACGCACTGGGACGCCGGGCGCGTGGTCTCGCGAGCCGAGATCCTCGCGCGCGTGGCGGCAGCCTTCGGCCGTGTGGAAGAACTCCCTGCCGACGGACCGGCGCCGGCGCAGCGCTTCCGCCTCGACTCCGGCCAGGTCTTCGGGGTCATCGCGTCCACGACGACCCCGTTCTGCGAGACGTGCGACCGCATCCGCCTCACGGCGGACGGCCACCTGTTCTTCTGCCTCTACGCGACGAAGGGCCTGGACATCCGTGCGCCGCTGCGCGAGGGCGCCAGCGACGAGGAGCTCTCGACGCTCGTCGCCGACGCCTGGCGACGCCGCGCCGATCGCGGCGCCGAAGCCCGCCTCGGCACCCCCGGGCGCGGTGCCTTCATCCGCGTCGAGGACCTGCGACGCGCGCCGCACCTCGAGATGCACACGAGGGGCGGATGAAGGCAGGTAACAGGTAACAGGTACCAGGTAACAGGTAACAGGTAACAGGTGACAGGTGACAGGTGACAGGTAACAGGTACCTGTTCATCTGTTCACTCTATCAGGGGGGCGTTCCTCCAGGACGATGGCGCGGATGTCGCTCGTCGTGCGCCAGCTGGCGATGCCGAGGGGTCGGCAGGGCAGCATCTCGATGCGCACGTCGATCTCGCGCCCGGCGAGCGCCGCCTCGGCGACCACCTCACCGTCGACGAGTCCCTTCATGTGCGAGGGCGTGACGTCGACGCCGACCCGATACCAGCGGTTGTCCTCGAAGCGCATGCCGCGGCTCGTCTCGTTCTCCGCAGCGTCCAGCCCGTCGAGGCTCGAGAAGCCGACGACGCTGCCGCCCCAGCCGCCGACGACGAACGAACAGTAGCTGTCGGCGACCGGCACGGTGACGCAGCAGAAGAAATCGGTGCCGTCCACGCGACGCGCCTCCATGGTGATGCGGAAGTCCGGCCCGGGCACGTCGCCCGTCCACACCACGCCGGTGAGGTCGTTGCCGCGTTCGAGGCGAATCGCCCCGTCCACGATCGACACCTCGCCTTCGCCGCCGAAGTTGACCGGCTTCCAGGCGCCGAGCGTGCGGCCGTCGAACAACGACCGCTGGGCGACAATGCTGGAGGTGGCAAGCCGCAGGAACGGCACGCCCGCGAGCAGGACGAGGCTGTCGCGACGCGTGAGCGCAGGCGATGCGCTGTTCAGCGGACGGCCGGATGACGTTGAGAAAGGGAAACGGGGCACGATTGCCTCAAGCCTACAAGGAGTTCGTTGCGTGAAGAAGATCGCGTTGGGGTGCGGGCTGGTCGTCGTGCTCCTGGCCCTCGCAGGAGCCGTCGGCATGTACTACTTCGTCTACAAGCCGGCCCGGACGTTCGTCAGCTCGATGAGCGAACTCGGGGAGCTCGCCGCGCTCGATGCCAAGGTGACAAACACCGCGGCCTTTGCGCCACCGGCAGACGGCGCCCTGAACGAAGCGCAGGTCAAGCGGTTCGCCGCGGTGCAGGAGAGCATGCACCAGCGGCTCGGCGCACGCGCCAGTGAGCTGCAAGCCAAGTACCAGGCGATGAGCGAGACCGGCAGCGAGTCGCGCAGCATCGGCGAGGTGGTGGGCGCGTACAAGGACCTGTTCGGCATCATCGCCGAGGCCAAGCGCGCACAGGTGGAGGCCCTCAACGCGCAGCAGTTCTCGCTCGCCGAGTACGGGTGGGTGAAGACCCGCGTCTACGAGGCCGCGGGTGTGGAGCTCACCGGCGTCGATTTCCGCGAACTCGCGGGCAAGGTGCAGAACGGCGACCTCGCGGCCCTGCAGGGCATGGCGTCGCAGACCGGCGACGACATCTCGGGCGCCATCGCGTCCGCGTCCTCGGCCGCCGCTGAG
>JAEYZV010000384.1 GCA_023427865.1 Acidobacteriota bacterium | reverse complement strand
CTGCCGCCACAAAAACGAAAAGGTCGCCAGAAACGGGCGACCTTCACGTGCCGATACAAGTGGTTGCGGGGGCGGGATTTGAACCCGCGACCTTTGGGTTATGAGCCCAACGAGCTACCAGGCTGCTCCACCCCGCGTCACGTGCAGGAGCGCCAAGCGACGCTCCCAGACAACTTCCCAACTCTAACACGCAGGCTCCCCACCGTCAACGCGCGGCGGCGGTGCTCGACCGGGACGTGCCGCCTGCGGGCGCGGGCGTGTCGCGGAGGATGATCAGCAACTCGCCCTCCTTCATCAGCTCGAGCTCACCGCGCGCAAGTTCTTCGATCGCCGCCGGGTCCTCTCGCAGCCGGCGAATCTCGTCGATGAGCGTGGCGTTCTCCGAATCGAGCGTCTCGATCGCGGCTTGGAGTGCCGCGTTGCGCTTCTTCAGCTGCAGGTTCTCGAGCAGACCGCGTGCGCCGAAGACGCCGTCCACCAGGGCCAGCACCAGCACGAGCGTCAGCCCGCCGCGCACGATGCGGCGCCGCATCGCCGACGCGGCTTCCGCACCGGCCGCGCGACGCGACCGCGGACTAGACTGGCGAGCAGGCTGGGGCGTGGACATGCGGAGCCATCAGGACGATACAGGAATCGATCGCCATGCACAACGCAGATGAACGAAGCAGCGATGTCGTGCTCGTGCTGACCACGTGGCCCGACGATGACCGCGCGGCCTCCGTGGCCCGGCAACTCGTCGAGGCGCGTGTCGCGGCGTGCGTCACGCGGCTGCCGCGGCACCAGGTCGTCTACCGATGGCACGACGCGATCGCGGAGGCCGACGAGCAGCAGTGGGTGGTGAAGACGCCGCGCGGTGCGCTCGGAGCGCTCTGGGATGCCGTGCGGGCCGCGCATCCGTACGAGACGCCCGAGTGGATCGTCGTCGACGCGGCGGGAGGGAGCGACGCGTACCTCGGGTGGGTGCGGGAGTGCACGCGAGCCCCGGGCACGCAGACGGGATGAGCGAGACCGTGCCCTGCGCGCCGCCGAAGTCCCGCGCCTACACGGGGCAGTGCGCGCCCGCTCGTTGAAGTGAAGCAGGCGTCGGGGGCAGGCCGACGCCGAATGATCAAGGCTGGTCCTTGCAACGAAGGCCGACGGCCGAATGCCGATGGCCGACCTGACGACGACCGCCGACCCGGCGACGAAGGCCGTTCAGACCGCGCGCAGCGCCTGCTCGAGGTCTGCCTGCAGGTCGGCCGCGTCCTCGATGCCCACCGAGAGCCGGACGAGGCTGTCGGTGACCCCGAGCGCGGCGCGGCGCTCGGCCGGCACCGAGGCGTGCGTCATCGACGCGGGGTGCGAGATGAGGCTCTCGACGCCGCCGAGGCTCTCGGCCAGCGCGAACAGCTTCACGCTCTCGAGCACGGCCCGGGCGCCGTCGTGCGTGCCCACGTCGAAGGACACCATCCCCGTGTACCCACGCATCTGCCGCTGCGCGAGTTCGTGCTGCGGGTGCGCCGGCAACCCCGGGTAGTGCACCGTCTGCACCTTCGGATGGGTGCTCAGGTACTCGGCGATCGCCTGACCGTTGCGGTTGTGGGCCGCCATGCGCACCGCAAGCGTCTTGGTGCCGCGCAGGACGAGCCACGAGTCGAACGCGCTGAGGATGGCGCCGGCGGCGTTCTGGTAGAACTTCAGCCACTCCGCGTGCTCGGCGTGCTTGACCACGACCATCCCGCCGATGCTGTCCGAGTGCCCGTTCAGGTACTTCGTCGTGCTGTGCAGGACGATGTCGGCGCCGAGCGCGAGGGGCTGTTGCACCGCCGGGCTCGCAAACGTGTTGTCGACGACCACCGTGATGTCGCGCGTGTGAGCGGCCGCCGACAGCGCCGCGATGTCGGCCAGGCGCAGCACCGGGTTGGTCGGCGTCTCGAGGAACAGCATCTTCGTCCGGTCGGTGAAGGCCGCCTCGGTGGCCTGGACGTCCGACGTGTCGACATACGTGAAGTCGAGTCCCGTCGTCCGCAGCACCCGCTCGAACAATCGGTACGTGCCACCGTACGTATTGTCGGTGACCACCACGTGGTCGCCGGGCTTCAGGAGCGACATCACGGCATTGATCGCCGCCATGCCCGAGGCCCAGCCGAAGCCGTTCGTGCCACCTTCGAGGGCGGCGACGTTGGCCTCGACCGCCGACCGGGACGGATTGCTCGTCCGCGCGTACTCGTGCCCCTTGTGGCGGCCGAGCCCCTCCTGGACGTAGGTGGAGGTCTGGTAGATGGGCGTGATGATGGCGCCGGTGCTCTCGTCGGGCTCCTGGCCGGCATGGATGCACAAGGTGGAGAAGCGGGCGGTGGGGTCGACGTTCACGGCATTCCTCTCGCGGGCGCGAAAAAACGCGATGGTATCATTCGGCTCCTGCTGGCCTGACGCGCACGGCACCCGGTGCCGACCGTGGCCGAGACCGCATGCCGCCTGACTCGCACGGCACGGCGCGCCTCGAAGCGCCCTCAGCGCACGACCTGCCGCCGCTGCCGCCACCGCGTGCCCTGCTCCTCGAGCACTGGTCCGGGCGGCTGCTGCTCGGCGGCGTCGTCGCGCGCCTCGCGCTCCTGCTCATCGGCCAGACCGTCGGCCCGCTCGGCGCCCTCGACGTCCTGCGGCGCCTCGCCACGATCGCCGCCATCGTCGGCGCATCGATGGTGCTGTGGCGGGTGAGCCGCGTGCTGCGGCAGCGCCTGCTGTGGCGCGTCCGCCGCAAGCTCATCCTGTCCTACTTCTTCATGGGCGTCGTGCCGGCGGCGCTCATCTGCCTGTTCTTCCTGATCGTCGGTGCGCTGACGCTCCTCAGCTTCAGCTCGTACCTGGTCAAGGAGAAGCTGGCCGACCTGCAGGCCCAGGGGCGTGTGTATGCCGACATGGCCGCAGTGGAACTGCAGCAGACGCGCACCGCCGCGGACATGAATGACCTCCTGGCGCGGAAGGCGGCGGCCGGCGCGCGCACGTACCCGGGGATTTCGATCGCCCTGCTGCCGATGAACGGCGACACCCGCACCGAGCGGTTGACCGTCGGCGCCTGGGATCACGGCCAGGCGCCGACGACGCTGCCCGAGTGGCTGCTGCGGCAGGGACCGTCGGCCGTCGTGCTGCCCGTGAGCGACGCGTCGGCCACGGCCGCCGGGGCGCGGCTCATCGTCCGCAGCGTGTCCTGGATTGGCGATCCCGAGGTCACGCGTCGCGCCGTGGTCGTGGACCTCCCGCTCGACGACGCCACGGCCGGCGTGATCCGCGAGGAGACGGGCATCCGGCTCGGCGGGCTCGCGCGCATGAACCCCTCGAGCGCGGATCCCTGCCGCGTGCCCGGCGCCGCCACCGACGCGGACGTTCGCGCGGAAGGTTCGCCTTACGCGCTGTCGTGGGTGAACTTCCTCGACGTCACCAACTGGGAGACCGGCGGCACCTGCAAGCTGGGCCTGCACATCCAGCCGAGCCTGGTACATCTCTATCGCCGCATCACGGAAGCGCAGGCCATCGGCGGCGGCATGTCGTTCGGCGACGTGCTGCTGATGATGCTCGTGATCATCGGCGGCCTGTTCTTCGTCATCCAGACCGTCGCCTTCGTGATGGGCGTCAGCCTGGCACGTTCCATCACCGGATCGATCCACGAGCTGTTCGAAGGCACGAGGCGCGTGCAGGCAGAGGACCTGACGCACCGCGTCCGCGTGCGCACGCGCGATCAGTTCGGCGCGCTGGCGACCTCCTTCAACAGCATGATCGAGAACATCGAGGAACTGCTGGAACAGAAGGTCGTCAAGGAGCGGCTGCAGCAGGAACTGCAGATCGCGCGCGACATCCAGACGTCGCTGCTGCCGTCCGAGACGCTGCGGCGCGGAGACGTGACGCTCGCCGCCGCCTGCCGACCCGCGCGCGAAATCGGCGGCGACTATTGCGATTTCTTCCCGCTGGACGACGACCGCGTCGGCCTGCTCGTGGCCGACGTGTCCGGCAAGGGAGCGTCGGCGGCGCTCTACATGGCCGAACTCAAGGGCCTGATGCTCGCGCTGTCCAAGACGCACCAGTCGCCGCGAGCGCTGCTCGGCGAGGTCAACCGCGTGCTCTCGACGAACCTTGGGCGCACGAGTTTCGTGACGATGACCTACGCCGTGCTGGACCTGCGCCGTCGCACGCTGACGCACGCCCGCGCCGGACACACGCCGCTCATCCACATGCGCGCCGGCGACGTGTTTCCGCGGACGCGGCTGCTCGCACCCGAGGGGCTGATGCTCGGCGTGCGCATCGAGTCGGTCCGCCAGCGTTTCGAGGACATGCTCAAGGAGCAGACGATCACCCTCGCGCCCGGCGACGTCGTGGTGCTGTTCACCGATGGCATCAGCGAGGCGATGAACGGCATCCGCGATCTCTACGGAGAGGACCGCCTCTGTCTCTGCGTGGAAGAGCACGCCAACCTCGATCCGGACGCGCTCTGCGACGAGATCTTCGAGAGCGTCCGCGAGTTCGCCGATGGCGCCGAGCAGCACGACGACATGACGATGATCGTGCTCAAGCTGGGTGAGGCTGCCGCCCCCTCAGCCGACCCGACGCACGCCGAGGTCCGGGCGTGACGCCGCGGACGGTCGTCTTCACGACGACGTCGGAGCCCGAGGTCCTGCTGGTCAACGGGCTGCTCGAGGCCGAAGGGCTGTCGCCGGACATCGAGCGGTCGGCCCTGCGCAGCGTCTTTCCGATCCCGGTGGCGTTCTTCGGGCAACTGCGCATCACGGTGCCGTCGGACGAGGCGGAGGAGGCGAGGCGCCTGTTGAAGCGCTTCGACGCGCCGGCGGTGCAAGGGCCGAAGGTCGTCCCCCTGCGCGACGAGTTCGCATCGCTCGAGCAGGGCCTCGGCTACCGGTTCCGCGATCGCGAGTTGCTCGTGCGCGCGCTGACGCACCGGTCGCGTGCCCACGAGGACGGCAGCGGCCAGGCGTCCACGAACGAGTCGCTCGAGTTCCTCGGCGACGCGGTGCTCGGCTTCGTCATCGCCGACCTCGTGTACCAGGAGTACCCGGAGGCCGACGAGGGACAGAAGAGCAAGATCAAGGCGTCGCTCGTGTCGTATACCGCCCTGGCGCGCGTGGCCGAATCGCTCGACCTCGGCACGCACCTCCGCCTCGGGCGCGGCGAGGACAAGACGGGCGGCCGCCGCAAGCCGGTGCTGCTGGCCGACACGTGCGAAGCGGTGATCGCGGCCGTCTACATCGACGGCGGCCTCGCCGCGGCGCGCACGCTCATCCTCCGCGCGCTGGCGCCGCAGATCGCTGAAGCCCGCGAGCGCGGCGCAGCGGTGGCGGGTGCCGGCGACTTCAAATCGTTGCTGCAGGAATACCTGCAGGCGCGGCGACAGCCGCCGCCGGTGTACCGGGTGGTCGGCCAGGCCGGACCCGACCACGACAAGGTGTTCACCGTCGACGTGCACGCGTCGGGGCGGCTGCTCGCGCAGGCCGACGGACGCAGCAAGAAGGAAGCGGAGCAGCAGGCGGCGCGGGCCGCCCTCGACGCGCTCGGGGACGGTTCAATCGATCTCGATGATCCCGCCCGATGACGGGGGCCGTGCGACCGACACGCGCGCGGCAGGCAGCGTGCTGAGGCGCTCGAGGGCGTACCGCTGCGTCTCGCGGGCCACCTGCGCGTCACCCGGCGCCTGTGGGCCGTTGTTGAGGCGCACCCACAAGCGCAGCAGCGGGTCGGTGAACGTGTAACGCTTGCGTTCGACGCCGAGCAGGTCCACGTCGAGCATCCACGAGAGGTAGTCCTTGGTCGATCCGGGCGTGCGGTGCAGTCGCTGCGCGATCTGCGTCAGCGTCAACGGCTGCTGATCGGCGAGCACGTCGAGGATGGCGCGCAGCGCACCGTAGCCGCGCGCCCGCTGCAGCCGCACCTCGTACGACCGGCGCCGCCGCCGCTCGAGGGGGCTGCCGCCGAGCATCTGCTCGGTCAGCGCGCCCACGGGATCGGCGATGCCTTGCCGCCGCGCCTGTCGGAGCGCCTCGCTCACGAGCACG
>JAEYZV010000375.1 GCA_023427865.1 Acidobacteriota bacterium | reverse complement strand
GGTTCAATCCCACCGCGGCGTCGAAGAGCGTGATCAGCAGGTGGTTCACGACGGTCAGGCCGATGAAGCCCCACACGACCGACGGGATCGCCGCAAGCAGTTCGATGACGACCTTCAACGTCTCACGCACTCGTGGTTGGCAGAATTCCGAGAGGTAGATGGCGCCGCCGATGCCGAACGGCACCGCGATGGCCATCGCGAGCGCGGTCACCGCAAGCGTGCCCACGATCATCGCCAGCACGCCATAGCGGACGTCGGTGACCGAGGTCGGATACCACTCCACGCTGAAGAGGAACTCGCCGAGGCTGAACTCGGGGCTCGCGAGCACCGGGACCGCTTCTCGAAGCACGAAGGCGAAGATGCCCCCCACGAGGATCACGGCGCTGATCCCACAGACGACGATCACCGCCTCGATCGCGCGCTCCGTGGCCAGAGCACGCCACGTGCGGCGGTACTCGATCCGGTCGTGCCCCCCCTGGCTCACCGAGCCTCCCGGACTCGATCCGCACCGCCCCCGGCCGTCCGGGGCGTTGCTGACGGAAGCGGCACGTAACCGACCGCCGCGACAATGCGCTGCCCCGGTGGCGAGTAGATCCACTCCAGATAGCTCTCGATCGCGCCCTCGGGTTGACCGACCGTGTACATGTAGAGCGGCCGTCCGATCGGATAGCTGCCATCGAGGGTCGCTTCGGCGCTCGGCGCCACCGGCGGCTCCCCCGCCGTCGAGAGCGACAGCATCCTGACGCCCGGCGTGGCATAGCCCATGCCGCTGTAGCCGACGGCGCACGGCGTGTGGGCGACGAGGTCCACGACTTCCTTCGACCCGTTGAGTTCCAGCGTCCCGAGCTTGAAATCGCGCCGCTCGAGGGCGACCTCGCGGAAGAAATCGTAGGTTCCCGAGCTCGATTGACGGCTGATGCGGATGATCGTGTCCCGCGGGCACGCGTCGTGGCGCACGCCGAAATCGGACCAGCGCGAGATGCGCCCGCCCTCGGCAAACATCTCGCGCAGCTGCGCCAGGGTCATCGAGCGCACCGGGTTGTCCACGTGCACGTAGACCACCAGCGCGTCGTAGCCGGTGACGTGCTGGACCGCGTCGGTGCCATGCGCAGCGCGAATGGCCTCCCGTTCGGCCGTCTTCATCGGCCGACTGCTGTTGGCGATCTGCACGGTGCCGTCGATCAATGCCGCAATCCCCACGCCCGATCCGCCCCCGGCCACTTCCACCGAGACGTCGGGCGCGACCTTCGCGTACTCCTCGGCCCAGGCCTGCGCGACGTTGATCATGGTGTCGGAGCCGCGATTGAGCAGCACGGCGTCTGGACGCGCCCTGCTGCCGCACGACACGCCGCCGAGCGTCGCCAGCGCGAGCGTGACGGTGGCCAGTGCACGATGGAGCCACATCCGGGTCATGGAGTCAGTCCTGGTGCACGACCGCCTCGGCCAGGAGCTGCAGGTGTCTCCGGATGACGGCGAAGGCATGCTCGTATGCCTGGCGGCTCTCGTCGAGCGTACCGGGCACGTCCGACGGGTCATCGACGTGCCAGTCGAAGACCACTGTCGGCGTGCGCCGGAAACGCAGCGATGAGTAGACGTCGGCATCGAAGGACACCACCACGTGGTAGACCTCGAGGTTCGGGATCTGGTCCAGTGACTTGGGGCGATGCTGCTCGATGATGTCCAGGCCCTTCTCCGACAGGAACCCGATGAGCCGCGGGTCGATGGGGCGGGGATCGAGCCCTGCACTGCTGAAGATGAGGCGCGGGTGCGCGAGGGTCGTGGCGATCGCCTCGGCCATCTGGCTTCGGCAGTGGTTGTGCTCGTCGACGAACAGGATGCGGTACGCCTCGGTCGCCTTGTGCTTGGCGAACTCGCCCGTGCACATGTAAAGCGTCTCGGCGCACATGTTGCGGACCTCGTCGGCAACTCGTTCAAGGCGGCGGCTGATCGTGGAGAGCAGCGCATACGCCTCGAGGCCGAACGTGCCGGCCGTGTGTCGCACCGTCAGGTCCTTGTCGATCCGCTGGCGCATCTTGTCGATGACGCGCTCGACCGCCATCGTCGTGCGGGCGAGCTCGGCGTCGGCCTCGAGGAATGCCCGGACGCCGTCTCTCAGCATCGCCAGCGCGGCCTCGCCCATCTCGGCGAACGGCTCGGCGTGGATGTCGGGTTGGATCTCGTGCAGCTTGAGCACCCGCCGGGCGATGCCCTCGGCGTGGTCGCCGATGCGTTCGAGCTCGGTGCTGATCTTGAGCGCCGCGTACGCGAAGCGCAGGTGTCCGGCCGCGGGTTGTTGCCGCACCAGGAACTCCAGCGCCAGCCGATCCAGCTGCTGCTCCAGGTGGTCGATGCGCTCGTCGCGCAGGATCACGAGATAGGCGGCCTGTTGATCGCCCTCGACCAGGGCGTCCAATGTGCCTCGCACGGCGCGCTCGCACAACTCGGCCATCTCCCCGACCGCACCGCGGATCAGGTTCATGTCGTGCCGCAGGCTGGCTTCGAGCTGGCTGCTCATCGTCATCCCCGTCGATTGAAGAACGCGGATGTGACGATCGTGTGACGCAAGGGTCGTGTCAAGGGGCTTCGCTGAAGGTGGCCATCGCAGAAGGGCGCGAACGGCCGCATGTCCCGGCCAGCGCCAGCCGGCTGGCGGCGCGTCAGCCCGCGCCGATCATGGCCAGCAGCCAATAGGTGCTCGCGCCGACGATGCCTGCAGCGGGGATCGTCAGGATCCAGGCCCACACGATGCGCCCCGCCACGCCCCACCGCACGGCGGAGAGCCGTCGCGTCGAGCCGACGCCGACGATCGCCCCGGTGATCGTGTGGGTCGTGCTGATGCCGACGCCGAGCACGGTCGCGATGAGGATCGCGACCGCGGCGCCGGTCTCGGCGGCAAAGCCCCCGACGGGCGCGAGCTTGGTGATCTTGGTGCCCATCGTCTTGACGATCCGCCAGCCGCCCGAGAGCGTGCCCAGCCCGATGGCGATGTGCGCGGCGATCACCACCCAGAACGGCACCTCGAACGTCTGCAGGTAGCCGCCGGTCACGAGCACGCTCGTGATGATGCCCATCGTCTTCTGCGCGTCGTTGGCGCCGTGCATCAGGCTGAACAGCGCCGCGGAGAGCAGCTGCAGCCGCCGGAACAGCGAGTCGACGCGCGCCGGCGCGGCTCGCCGGAACACCCAGAAGGTCGACGTCATCATGAAGAGCCCGACGAGCATCCCGATCGCGGGGGCGACGACGATGAACACGAGCGTCTTGGTCCACCCGGACCAGAGGATTGCCGCAAATCCCGCCTTGGCGATTGCCGCCCCGCCATAGCCGCCAAACAGCGCGTGGGACGAACTGGTCGGCAACCCGTAGTACCACGTGATCAGGTTCCACACGATGGCGCCGGTGAGGCCGGCGCCGATCACCGAGAACGTCACGATATCGAGATCGACCATGCCCGCGCCGACGGTCCTGGCGACGGCGGTACCGAACGCGAATGCCGCGACGAAGTTGAAGAACGCCGCCCACACGACTGCCTGTCCCGGGGACAGCACGCGCGTGGACACGACGGTGGCGATGGAGTTGGCCGCGTCGTGGAAGCCGTTGATGTAGTCGAACACCAACGCCAGCGCGACGAGGCCGATGACGATCAGGAGAGCTGCATCCATGAGGTCGGGCTGGACGTCAGGCGTACTTGACGACGACGCCTTCGATCTCGTTGGCGACGTCCTCGCATTCGTCCGTGGCGCGTTCGAGCAGGTCCAGGATTTCCTTCCACTTCAGGACCTCGATGGCATTCTGCTCCTCGGTGAACAGCCGGCCGATCGCCTCGCGATGGATCTGGTCGGCCTCGTTCTCCAGGCGGTTGATCTCGACGACGTGCTCCTCGAGCCCCTGCCGGCGTTCGAGCTTCTGTGTCGCAAACAGGATCTGGTCGGTGCAGCGGACGATGACGTCGGCCAGTTCGCGGGCGCCGTACCGGCAGCTCTGGATGCGATACAGCCGGACGCAGCCGCCTGCGGCGTCCATCATGTCCATCACGTTGTCGAGGTACAGGATCAGGCGATGCATGTCCTCGCGATCGAGCGGCGTGACGAACGTCTGGTTCATCCGTTTCAGCGACTCGTGGGCGATCTGATCGCACTGGTGCTCGAAACCCTTCAGCTGATCGGCGAGCTCCCAGCGGGGGGCTTCGGTGGCCAGCATCTCCGCGAGCACGCGTGAGGCCTTGCGCAGTTCCTGCGCGAGGGCGATGAAGTCGTCGAAGAAACGACCGTCCTTGGGGATCAGGCTGAATCGAGCCACACAACTCTCCTAACGGAGCGACGAGGCGGCCGCCGGGCGCGACCCGGATGACCGACGATGGACGGCAGGGGAACGCGCATGGACGAGGACCGTCGCAGGGCCTCCGCACGGAAGCGAAGGACTCGTCATGATATCCCTGAGGTTGACCGGGCTCCTGTAAATTCCACGTTAACAATCGCGTGTCGGGCTGGCGCGCGTCGGCGACGCCGCCCTCGCTCTGCGGGTCTGCCGGTACCGCTTGCCACCGGCATGCGGCGGGCACTATGGTGGCAGCACCATGTCTTCGGTGCTCACCCTCATCCTCGGCGGCGGCCGCGGAAACCGCCTGTTTCCGCTCACCTGGACGCGTTCCAAGCCGGCCGTGCCCATCGGAGGCAAGTACCGGCTCATCGACGTACCGGTCAGCAATTGCCTCCATGCCAATCTGCGGCGCATCTTCGTGTTGACGCAGTTCAACTCCGCCTCGCTGAACCGGCACGTCGCCCAGAGCTACCGGCTCGATCATTTTTCGCAGGGGTTCGTCGACATCCTCGCGGCCGAGCAGACGCCCGACAGCACGTCGTGGTTCCAGGGCACGGCCGACGCCGTGCGGCAGGCGTGGCGGCACTTCCACTCCATGCCCGCCGACCACATCCTGATCCTCGCCGGCGATCACCTCTACCGGATGAACCTCGGCGACCTGATCACCGATCACATCGAGCAGGACGCCGACGTGACCATCGCCGCCCAGCCGTGCGATCCGGACACGTCCACCCAGATGGGCATCTTCCTGTTCGATGGTGCCGGGCAGATCTCGGGGTTCGAAGAGAAGCCGAACCTGCAGCGCCTCGGCGAGATCGGCCAGAGCGTGCCGCGCGACAGCCGCGTCGCGTCGTGGGTCACGGCCGAGAAGCCGTTCATCGCGTCGATGGGCATCTACGTGTTCACCAAGCAGGTGCTGCTCGACGCCCTCGAGCAGTACGCGCAGGCCGTCGACTTCGGCAAGGAGATCATCCCGGCCGTCATCAAGACGCACCGGGTGCGGGCGTCGCTCTACCGCGGCTACTGGGAAGACGTGGGCACGATCGGCTCGTTCTTCGAAGCCAACCTCAAGCTGACCGACCCGCGGCCGGCCTTCACGTTCCACGACGCGAAGAGCCCGATCTACACGCACCCGCGCTTCCTCGCCGGCTCGACGGTGCAGGGCGCGAAGGTGAACCGCGCGGTGATCGCGGAGGGCTGCGTGATCGACAGTTGCGAAATCGATCGCGCCGTGGTCGGCATCCGCACACAGGTGCGGGCGGGCGCCCGCATCACCAACTCGGTACTGCTCGGCGCCGATTACTACAGCCGTGAGGAAGACGATACCGGCGTGCCGCTCGGTATCGGCCGTGAGGTGGTGCTCGACCGCGTGATCGTGGACAAGAACGCGCGCGTGGGCGATGGCGCGCGCCTGGTGAACACGGCCGGCGTGCAGGAGGCCGACGGCAACGGCTACTTCATCCGAGAAGGCGTCATCATCGTCCCGAAAGCCGCGACGATCGCGCCCGGCACTGTCGTCTAGAAAGAGGGTCGAGGCAGGCAGAGAGGCGGTGCGGGCCGCCGGCAATTGCCGCCAGCCCGCGCCAGAGCGACGCGTCCGCGGCTAGGCCGGGACCGAGATGGTCGGTTCGACGATGTTGGTGGCCTGCTCGCCGGCGTCGACGAAGCGACCGGTCGCTTCGTCCCACACCGTCACCTTCGCCCGCTTCAGGTCGAAGAACCAGCCGTACAACCGCAGGTGACCCGACGCCAGCGCCCGCTCGACACACGGGTAGGTGCGGAGCCGTTCCAGCTGCTCCACCACGTTGCAGCGCGCCAGATGGTTGTGCGGCGTCGTCGAACTCGGCGGCCCGACGTGCCGGGCGTAGCGTTCGAGCGATGACGCGCCGTGTGCGAGCCAGCGCCCGAGCGACCCGCCGAGTTGCTCGTGCCCGGCGAGCAGGGCTTTCATCGCCCCGCATTCCGAATGGCCGCACACGACGATGCTGTGGATCTTCAGGACGTCCACTGCGAACTCGAGGCCCGCACCGACCGAGTCGTCAGCACCGGGCTTGTCGCTCCAGACCGGCACGATGTTGCCGATGTTGCGCAGCACGAAGAGGTCACCCGGATCGGCGTGGGCGAGATCAGCCGGGACGATGCGGGAGTCGCCACACGTGATGAACAGCGCCTGGGGCGTCTGCCCCACGTCGGCCAGGTGGCTGAGCAGTGGCTTGACCTCGCGCGAGGTCAGCGCATTGAACGCAGCGGCCGCGCGCGTCAGCGGCTCACTCGTCTCCCGCGCCTCGGCCACCCCCGTGATGCTTTCCTTCCGCGCCCGGCGACGCATCGCGCCGATGAGTCCGTCGAGGCGTGACTTGCCGCGGAACGGCGTGCCGTTGGCCGCATTGGCGTACCAGGCCTCGTGTAGTTCGTCGATGTCGACCTTCCCTCCGAGCCGCTCGTACATCAGCCGCCAATCGTGCAGCACCTCGAACGCGGCGTGGTCCATGAAGTCGACCATCAGATCGACGTCCACATGCATCCCCGGCGGCACCCTGGCGAGCGCCGTCGTCAACTGCGGGATGCCGACGAACGTCAGGGACCCGCCGATCCGCAGGTGGCACTTGCCGTCTGCGACGTCTACCGCGACGGTGGTCGCCGACAGCTTCCGCAGCAGCAGCACGACCGCGAGCGCCAGGCCGAGGGCGATGCCCGGCAGCAGGCCGATGCCGACAACACCCCCGACCGTGACCAGGTAGACCATCGCCTCGCGGAAGGTCATGAGCCGCCGGATGTGGTGCGCGTCCACGAGGCGGATGCCGACGTGCACCAGCAGGCCCGCAAGCACCGCCAGCGGAATCAGCTCGATGCCCCAGCCGAGGAAGACGACGAACAGCAGGATCCACACGCTGTGGAGGATCGCCGACAGCTGCGTCTGCGCGCCGGCCTGGATGTTGGCCGACGAGCGGACGATCACGCCCGTCACCGGCAGTCCGCCGAGCAGACCGGAGAGGGTGTTGGCGACCCCCTGACCCACGAGTTCACGGTCCAGGTTTGCCCGCGGTCCCGAATGGAGCTTGTCGGTCGCGACCGCGCACAGCAGTGATTCAACGCTGGCAACGGCAGCCACGGTGATGCCGCCGAGCAGCACAGCCGGCCACATCGCCGCGTTCGGCCACAGGGCAAACTGCAAACCGCTCGAGAAGCCGCCCTGAAGGTCGATCCGCGCCACGTCCAGACCGAGCACGACCGAGGCGCCGGTCGCGGCCATGACGGCGACGAGCGACGCGGGAACGGCCGACAATGGCCGGGGGGCCCACTGCCACGCGAGCAGGAGGGCAATCGTCGCCAGGCCCAGGAAGGCCGCCGGCGCATGCAGATCGATCAACTGCGCCGGGAGGGCGAGCAGGTTCGTGATCGCGTGGCTCTCCGGCGCTCCGCCTAGAATGACGTGCAGCTGAGCGAGAGCGATGGTGATGCCGATGCCCGCGAGCATGCCGTGGACGACCGCGGGCGACACCGCGAGGCAGACACGGGCCACACGCGCCGCACCGAGCACCACCTGGATGATGCCGCCGACGACCACGGCCGCGCAGACGAGACGCCAGTCGCCCAGTTGCTCCACGAGGCCGAACACGATGGCTGTGAGACCGGCCGCCGGTCCTGTAACCTGAAGCGGCGCGCCCGCGATGAGGCCGGCAACGAGACCTCCGACGATGCCGGCGATGAGGCCGGCCATGATCGGAGCGCCAGAGGCGAGTGCGATCCCGAGCGAGAGCGGGACCGCTATGAGGAAGACGACCAGCGACGAGAGCACGTCCTGGCGTGGCGCTGAAAGGATCCCGCGGCGGGCAGCCGGGGATGGGGCTGTCTGGGCGGTGTTGGGAAGCATGGTCATGCAGACGCCACGCTACCGTGGGGCGCTGACCGCCTCGATGACGGAGTTGATCGGATTGGGATGATGATTCGATGATGACGGCCGAAGTCCTTTTCTATCAATTCGACGACGTCGTCATCGACCTGCGCGCGGGTCGGGTGTCGAAGGCGGGCACGCCCGTGCCGCTCGAGCCCAAGGCCTACGATCTCCTGGTCCTGCTCGCCTCCCGGAACGGCGCCCTGGTCACCAAGCAGGAGGTGCTCGACACCGTCTGGGCGGGCGTCTACGTCACCGACAATGCGGTCGCCCGCGTCGTGGCACAGATCCGTCGTGGCGTCGGCGATGTCGCGCGCGGTGCGAGATACATCGAGACGGTGCCGACCCGCGGCTATCGGTTCATCGTGCCCGTCACGCGCGTGGGGCACCCCCCTGCCGCCGCGCCGCCGGGTCCGCCCGGCGGACTGCCGGCCGAGAGCGGCCCACCCGGCGCAAGGACTACGGCCCCACTCGTCGAACGGCGCCCCGGTCTGTCTTCCGGTGCGCCGTCAACCAGTCCTGCTGCTCCCTCCTCCCATCCGCTGTGGGCCGCCGGCTTCGCCCTGCTCGCCCTCTTCGCGCTGGTCCTGGCCTGGCGCGCGTCGAGCCTCGACGACACATCGGCCGCACCGCGCCGCACCCAGATCACGTCCTCAGCCGCACTCGACGCCTTCCCGGCGTGGTCGCCCGATGGCTCGGCGATCGCCTACGCCAGCGATCGT
>JAEYZV010000360.1 GCA_023427865.1 Acidobacteriota bacterium | reverse complement strand
GTCTGGTGGAAGCCGACGAGCCCACGCATCGCACCTCATGGCGCGACGCGCTGCTCGCCGACACCGCGGACGCGGCGCCGCCGACCTCGCCCGTTCCTGCGTTCTTCGCCGAGCCGCCGAGCGACCCTGCAGCATCGGGTGAGCCTGTCCCAGCCGCGCCCTCTGTGCCTGAAGAGCCACCGGTCGCACCCGAGTTCGTGCCGGAGGTCGTCATCGTCGATGGTGGCAGCGACGCCAGCGCTTGGGACCACCTGCCATCCGAACAGCCTGATGCGGCACAGGATGCCCCTGCCATCCAGGAGGCGCTGGCGGCCTCGGCCGCCACCTCCGGCGATGCGGGTGCTGCGTCGGGCCGCAAGAAGCGCCGGCGGAACCGGCGCCGGAAGGGTGGGGCCGCGCAGCCACCCGTGGCGCCGGCTATTGCCGTGCCGCAGGTGCCGGTCCCGATGATGGTGCCGGTGTCGCAGATCCCCGGGATGCCGGGCGTGATCGCCTACGCCCCGATTCCCGCGTCGATGGGCAGCGTGCCGGTCATCGCCCCGGCCATCGCCGCGCCCATGCCCCTGCTGGGGCATCAGCCCGGGACATCGGCCATTGCCACCCTCGAGGCACGCTCGGCGATCGAGGCGCCCGCACCCGCCCACCAGGACATCGACGATGCAGGTGAGCAGGCCGGTGCTGCTCCGGCGCGCACGAGAACACTGCTCGATCGCGAAGTGCCCACGTGGACGCCTCCGGCCGATCTCCGCGCCGTCCACGAGCGCACGCTGCCGATGGTGCCCCGCGAATCGGCGGGTCCGCTCGAGCGAGCGGCTACGGCTGAACGCGACGAGGAGGGTGGCGGCATGCTCCCGTCGCGGGACGCGACCAGCGAACTCCCGACCACACCGGCGATCCCCGCCGATGCGGGCGTGCGATCGACCGGCGCCGCGGGCCGTGCGATCGCGCAGGCGTCGCCGCCGCCGGTCGAGCCCGTGCTCCAGTTCGAGCAGGAGATCCGCGCCGTCGGCATGCCGGACCTCGACGAGATGGCGCCGCGAACGACGCGCGCAGCGCTGACGTCGATGGCCGACGCGATCGGCCCGGTGTCGCCGGCACCCCGCCAGTCCAAGGGCGATCACTGGGCGGCGCAGCCGGCGTCGCGTGCGCCGGCACGCGGCATGAACTGGCGACGGCTCATCGCCGCCTCGGTGATCGTCGCCCTGTTCCAGGGCGCCGCGTTCGCGGCCTGGTGGTGGGTGCAGCCCGGCGCCTACGGCACGCTCGTCGTGCAGACCGCACAACCTGGTGTCGAGGTGCTGATCGACGGCAAGGTGATCGGCCGGACGCCGCTGCGCGAGGAAGTCGTCCCCGGCCGCCATGCGCTGACCTTGCGACAGGGCGGCAACGTCCGGCAGATGCCTGTCGAGATCAGCCTCGGGGTCGTCACCACCCAGGCGCTCGACTGGCCGGCCGTGGATGGCGTCGCAATGGGTAACCTGCAGGTGACGTCTACGCCCACGGGCGCGGAGGTGTTCATCGATGGCACCTCCCGCGGCAAGGCTCCGGTGCTGCTGGAGGATCTCCGCGCCGGGAAGCACGAGCTGACGCTTCGGGGCGATGCGGGCACCGTGACCGTCGAGACCACGGTGATCGCCGGCGAGACGACATCGCTCGAAGTGCCGATCTTCGCCGGCTGGATCCTCGTCGATTCACCGCTGGAAGTGAGCCTGGTGCTCGGTCGCAAGAAGATCGGATCGAGCATGGACGGCCAGATCCTGATGCCGCCTGGCACGCATCGCGTGCAGGCCGTGAACGAGGCGCTGGGCATCCGTCAGTCGTTCACCGTGCGGGTCGAACCGGGGGCGGTCGAGCGCGTGGCCATAGCGGTCCCCGCCTCGCCGCTGCAACTGCAGGACGAGGCGGGCACCGAAGTGTTCGTCGACGGTGAGCGGATCGGCACGTTGCCGGGCGCGCTGTCCATTCCGGTGGGCACGCACGACGTGCGCGTCCGACGACCAGACGGATCGGAGCGCCGGCAGACGGTCACCGTGCGTCAGGGGGAAGTGGTCAGCATGTAGAGAAATTTCAGAATTGCAGAATTGCAGAATGTCCTTGGCAGCACCCACCTCCGAATCTCCACCGGCGGTGATGACATTCCGAAATTCCTGAAATTCTGCAATTCCTGAACTACTTCGTCGTCTTGCGTGCCGCGGTCTTCTTCGCTGCCGTGCGCTTGCGTGGCGTGGCCGTGCGCTTGCGCGTGGTCTTGCGCGCCGTCGCGGTCGCCGCGCTCTCCACCTCGGCATCGGCCGGGGCCTCGTCGCTGACCTGCTCGGCTCGGGTGTCCGACGTGCCGGGGAACAGGTCGCCATCCTGAGGCGCGTCCTCGACCTGCGGCGGTTCCGACGTCCCGTCAGGATTGCCGGCAGCCACCGTGGTCGCCTGCGTGTCGCGACCGCGCCCGCGTCCACCGCGCCCGCGCCGACGGCCAGGTCGCTTCTGATCGGCCTCGGGGGCATCCGCCGCGTCGAGGTCGCTGTCGGGTGGCGTCGCGCTGGTGTCCTCGACGCCTGCGCCAGCCTCGAACATCTCGGGCAGCACCGGCTCGGTGCTTGGCACGACCTCCGCGTCTTCCGCCCTCGGGTTCTCTCCACCGCCGACGCTCTCGCCGCCATCGCCGGGTTCCGCGAGCAGTTGGCCGGGATAGATGCGGATCACGCCCTGACGATCCCGGTCGAGGCGGAAGAGACCCTCCCGCTGCGAATAGCGCAACGCGTCCACAATGCCGTTGAAGCCGTAACGGCGCTCGTCGAAGCCTTCGTTTGCGGCGCGGATGACCTGCTTTGCCTGCCGCACGTACAGCGGCCAGCGGGAGACGACGCCCGGGCGCAGGAAGATGTCGCGGATGGCCGCGTAGCCTTCGGCCAGCTGGCCCGATGTGGCGGGGTCGACCGGCGCGTCCTCGATGGCCTCGCCGCTGGCTTCGGTGTGGCGCGGCGTGTGCGCCGCGCTGCGATCCGGCGCGGTTGACGCTGGAGCCGCGGCGACTGGCGCGGGTGGTGCCGGCGGCGGCAACTCGGTGACCGCGTCGGCGCTTTCCTTGAGCTCCACGAGCAGGCTGCGTTCGTCGCCGCGCAGGTTCACGAGCTGTGCGCGCTGGAGCTTCTGGACGAAGTCGCGGAACGTGCTCACGCCGTACTCGCGCTCGGAGAAGGTCGAGTCGAGCTGCAGGAGTGTGCTCTTGAGCACTCCGAGCTGCGGCGTCACTTCACGGTCGGCCAGCACCTTGAGCGCGCGCTTGACGAGCGGCATCGCGTCCTTGACGTCCTTGCTCGCGCCTCCGCGGCTGCTGCTGCCGCGGCGCCCGATCAGGTTCTCGTAGGCGATGAACTCGGTGCAGTTCTTCTGGAGGATGACGCTCGTGAAGGCCCGGCCGCCGACGACGAACACCTGCCGGTCATAGAGCTTCAGCTTCTCGACGAGCGCCATGAAGTCGCTGTCGCCGCCGACGATCACGAAGGCGTTGATGTGGCTGTGGGTGAACGCCATCTCCAGCGCGTCGAGCGCGAGGTTGATGTCGGCGCCGTTCTTGTCGCCGCCGGGCGTCAAGTTACGCTGCACCATCTGGATGGCGTGTTGGGTCAGGGAGCGGCTGTAGTCACCGGCACGGGTCCAATCCCCGTACGCAATTTTTGTGACCACCTCGCCCCGTTCCTTCATCGCTTCGAGCACGGCGCCGACGTCGAAGTGACCCCCGAGGGTCGTCTTCACGCCGATCTCGATGTTGTCGAAGTCGATGAAGAGGGCAATCTTGAGGCGGGTTTCCGACAAGACGAACTGGTCCTTTCCAGGCGAATGTGTCGCCGCCGGCGCCGGGAAAAGTCCTGCAGGCCAACCGGAGGCGTCCGGGAAAGTGTAGCAGGGTCCGGCCTTCAGGCCGTTCTCAGCCAACTTTCAGCCTCGCTTCACATCGATCGGCCGCCCCGATGCGTTTCCTCCAGTGTGCCGGCCAGCCGGGTCCCTCCCGGCGGTTTCACCGGCCATTCATACAGGAGGTTTCATGTCCATCTTCAATCCCGATGCGTACGTGGCGGCGGGGCTGCTCGTCGCCTCGCTGCTGACGGCCGCGCCGCTCGCCCGCGGTGCCGCCGCGACCGACGAGGTCACGCACTGGAACACCGT
>JAEYZV010000358.1 GCA_023427865.1 Acidobacteriota bacterium | reverse complement strand
CACCGGTGGTCACCGTCGCGCCCGGGGCCGCCCCGGCTCGTTCGACAGGCGCGTGCGCGGCGTGCGCCGGCGTCTTCACCGCCGCGCCCTCACGAGCGACACCGGCACGAGCGACACCGTGCCATCGGCGTGGGTGATGCGATCGACCTGCACGCCGTAAAGCGTGCGCAGGTGCTCCGGCGTGAGCGTTTCGGTCGTCGTGCCGTCGGCGAGCAGGCGGCCATTCTGGAGCAGGACGACGCGGTCGCACACCTGCCAGGCGAACTGGAGGTCGTGCGTCGAGACCAGCAGGGTCAGCCCCTGTCGCTCGGCGAGGCGCCGGAGCAGTTGTGCGATCTCGAGCTGGTAGTGCAGGTCGAGTGCGGCGGTGGGCTCGTCGAGGATGAGCAGGCGCGCGGCCATGGCGTCCTCGTCGCCGAACTGTGCCAGCGCGCTGGCGATCACCACGCGCTGCTTCTCGCCGCCGCTCAGCGTGTCGAAATGGCGGTGCTCGAGGTCTGCCGTGCCCGTGGCTTCGAGTGCGCGCCGGGCCGCCAGGAGATCGGCTCCCGTTTCGAACCCGAAGGGACCGAGATGGGCATAGCGACCCATGAGCGTCAGGTCCAGCACGGTGTAGTCGAAGACCGGGTGGATCTCCTGCGGCACGACGGCGAGCCTCCGGGCCAGCGTCCGCTTCCCGACGCGCCCAATCGGCACGTCGTCGAGCCGCACTTCTCCAGCCGTCGGTGCGAGCGACCCCGAGAGGATCCGCAGCAGGGTCGTCTTGCCCGACCCGTTCGGGCCGAGCACACCGGTGATCCCGCCGCGCGGCACGTGCAGCGACACGCGATCGAGGACGGTGGCCCGCCCGAACCGGCAGGAGACGTCAGCGGCGTGCAGCAATCCGGACTCCGGCCATCACGCCCCGGCCCAGTGCGGGGAAGCCGAGGACTTCCTCGTAGTCGGCGTCGAAGAGGTTCGTGACGCGCCCGAACACTTCGACACCGAGCGGCCGCCCCGACCCACGCGCCCCCGGGCCGAGCAGTCGCAGCGACACGCCAGCGTCTGCCGTCGTGAAACCCGGATTGCGGAAGATGCCGGCGGTGGCGCCAAACGAGGGATCGATGTCGCGCACGGCACCCCGCCCGTCGACACGCAGGAACCCGCTGGCGCGATCGGTGTGCACCTGCAGGTCGACGAACGCAGCGTGCCTTGGGCGGCGCAACAGCGCGTCGCCGACCGCGAACGGCGCCGGTGCGTCCGGGGTGCCGTCGTTGGCGAGGATGCGCGTATCGAGCAGGACGTAGCCGCCGCGGATGGCGAGTGCGCTCAGCGGGCGCAACGACACCGTCGCCTCGCCGCCCTGCGCGCGCGCATTCGAGATGTTGTCGCTGCGGTAGCTCGTCGTGCCCGCCACGCGGCTGACGGTGACGATCAGGTCGTCGTAGTCGTTGCGGAAATACAGCGCATCGACCACGAGACGGCCGCCGAGCGTGGCGACCTCCGCGCCGGCGTCGATGCTGCGGGTGCGCTCGGGCCGCAACCCGGGATTGTCGGTGAAGGCGATCTCGAAGGCGCCGGGCGCCCGCATCCCGGTGCCGACGTTGCCATGCAGCCGCACCCACGACCTGTCGTCGCCGATGGCGCGCCAGCTCACCGACAGCCGCGGGTTCACGACGGCGACGCGATCCTCGGGGAAGGACGGGCGTGGGCTGAACGTCGATGGATGGCCTTCGAGCGCCTCCCGCACCACCTGCTCGACGCGCACGCCGCCCTGCAGCGACACGCGGCCGCGCTCGAGGCGGCCTTCGGCGAAGGCGCCGACCTGCATCCGTTCGACCGGGATCTCCTGGTCCTGCAGGCCCGTGATGAACGCCGAGCGCGCCCGGTCGCGGACGTACTCCGCGCCGGCCGTCCACGACCACCACGATCGCGCACCATCGACCTGACCGCGTCCGGAAAGCATGCGGTTACCGGAGGACGTCGGCGCGTCGGGCGTGAACTGGCTGAGGAACCCGCTGTCGCGGTCGGCGACCGAGAACGCGCCGCGCACCTGCAATGCCGGCCGCAGGCGCCATGTCGTCGCCAGGCCCGCGGCGATCGTCTCGTTGTCGTTGCGCGAGATCCGATCGACGGCCATGAACGTGTCGTTCGGGTCGCGGCCGTACGGACCCGGCACCCCGCGCTCGTTACGTCCGGCTCGTACGAGACCGGAGACGTCGAGGCGTGCGCCCTGGTAGCCGACGCTCGCCGTGGCGTCGGTGCGGGAGTAGTCGTCGTTACCGACGATCTCGCCCGTGCCCGCGGCGACGCCGGTGAAGCCGTCGCTGGCGAGGCGCTCCACGCCGCCGCCCCAGCGCAGTCGGCCGGTCGTGCCGCTCACCGCTCCGCTGGCCCGCCAGGTGCCGAACGACCCGCCTTCGTAAACCGCCGTCGCGCGCGTCGGACCGCCGCGGCGGGTCACCAGCTGCACCACGCCGCCCACGGCGTCCGACCCGTAGATCGCGCTCTGCGGCCCGCGCACGACCTCGATGCGATCGAGATCGAACAGGGGCAGGTGCGCCGCGTCGTAGTTGCCGCCCATGTCGTTCAGGCGGATGCCGTCGACGAGCACGAGCGTGAAATCGCTCTCGCCGCCGCGCGGGAACAAAGAGGTCACCGCGCCGCGCCCGCCGCTGCGCGACACGGCCACGCCGGGGACCGATCGCAGGGCGTCGATCGTGCTCTCCATCTGGCGCGCGCGGATGTCCGCCTCGTCGATCACCGTGAGCGCGGCCCCGGTCCCGGAGCGGGTGACCGGGACCAGGCCGGCCGAGACGATGATCTGTTCGGAAACCGCGGCCACGCCGACCGTCACCCGTGCGGAGGTCTCCGACTCCTCGCGCAGGGTCACTGCCTGCGGTGAGCCGTCGAAGCCATCTGCCAGCACGCGGAGCACGTAGTCGCCGGCTGGCGCGTCGAGCGTGAAGGTGCCGTCCGTCGTCGTCCGCGTCGTCGCGACGGGGCCGGTGGGACCGTCGAGCACGACGGTGGCGTTCTGGATGGGAGTTCCGGAGCCGCTGTTGACCGAACCGCTGAGCCGTGCCGCCGAGGCAGAGCCAGCGAGCAGGGCCAGCAGCATCCCGGCCAGCGGCAGGGCGTGCGTGCGAACCATTCGACCTCCTCGGCGTTTCCACGCGCCGATGCCCCGGCGCGACATGCGCCGCGGGGCAGAGGACTCGCCCGACGGAAGGTTTCCTGACTCGGCGGAATTGACGAACGGGTTCGGCGCCTTCCCGCAGCGCGCGTGCTGCAGTGGCGGGACGGCCTGACGGACCATCCTCGGGCGAACCGGTTCACCGCGTCACAGTGGCGGGACCGTGTGGGACTTGCACCCAGCTTCCCTTCGACAACGTCGGGTTGTCGGCTCGCAGGATAGCACGCGGGTTGCAGGCGGCCGGCGTTCGTGCCGATTGCCCAACCGGTCATGAACGCCGACCACACGCTGCAGTACCTCGACCGCCGGCCGGTCCGTCTCGCCCGGCAGCTGGCGGCGGTCGTCGCTCTCGCGACCTACGGCGTCTACCTGACCTACCGCGGCCTGTACACGCTGAATCCCGAGGCGATGGTGTTCGCGCTGGCCGTGTACCTGGCCGAGGTGCACGGCTTCCTGTCGCTGTTCTTCTACTTCTTCCAGACCTGGGCCCCCCGCACGCGCCGGCACGTGGCGCCGAGCGGCAGGTACTCGGTGGACGTCTTCATCACCACGTACAACGAGGACGTGAGCCTGCTGCGGCAGACCGTGCGCGCCGCACTCGCGATGCGGTACCCGCATGCCACCTACCTGTGTGACGACGGGCGTCGCCCGGAGGTGGAGGCCCTGGCGCGCGAGCTCGGGTGCGGGTACATCACGCGCGCCGACAACCGGCACGCCAAGGCAGGCAACTGGAACAACGCGTTCGCGCACTCCAACGGTGACCTGATCCTCGGCCTCGATGCCGACCACGTGGTGCAGCCGTCGCTGCTCGAACGCACGCTCGGCTACTTCGAGGACGCGCGAGTCGCCCTCGTGCAGGTGCCGCAGCAGTACCACAACCTCGATTCCGTCCAGCATCGCGTCAACTGGGACGAGCGCCGCATGTACGGCGAGCAGGACGTGTTCTTCGATCTCGTCATGCCCGGCAAGGACCACTGGAACGCCGCGTTCTTCTGCGGCACCGGCGCGATCCTGCGCCGCAGCGCGCTCGAACCGCACGGCGGCATCGTCACCGGCAGCATCACCGAGGACATGCACACCGCCCTCGTGCTCCACAGCGAAGGCTGGAAGTCGGTGTACGTCAACGAGGTGCTGGTGACGGGGCTGGCGCCGACCGACGTGTCGTCGTTCCTCAAGCAGCGCCTCCGCTGGGCGGAAGGCAATCTCAAGATCATCTTCGACGTCAACCCGCTGACGTGCCGCGGGCTGACGCTCCCACAGCGTCTGGCGTACGTCGCCTCGATGTTCCACTGGACGCTCGGGGTGCCGAAGCTCGTGTTCTACCTGGCGCCGCCCTGGATGCTCGTGTCGGGCACGTTTCCGATCGCGCCGTTCGACGGCCGCCTCCTCACCATCTATCTCGCGAACCTGCTCACGATGACCGTGGCCTACAAGCTCACGAGTCGCGGCCGCGGACGACTCCTGATGGACGAGTTCTTCAACATGCTGAACACGTTCACGCTGCTGCAGGCGCTCTGGCGGCTCATCGCGCAGGGTCGTCGCAGCGCAGGATTCGTGGTCACGAGCAAGAAGGGCGGCGACTCACCGGGCCGGATGGTGCTGCCGCACATGGTGCTGCTCGGTGCGTCCATGCTGGCCATCAACTGGAGCCTGATGGGACTCGGCTTCGGCATCACCGAGGACCGCTTCG
Source organism: Acidobacteriota bacterium (assembly GCA_023427865.1). Lineage (GTDB taxonomy): Bacteria > Acidobacteriota > Vicinamibacteria > Vicinamibacterales > Vicinamibacteraceae > Luteitalea. The sequence continues at coordinate 5,397 of JAEYZV010000358.1, read as the reverse complement.
GCGCCGGAATCGGCATCTTCTGGACCGTCTACAACATGGCGCTCGTGGCAGGCGTGCTGCGCCTGGCCGTACGCCCGCGACAGAAGCGCGACACCTCGCGCTTCCGCGCCAGCTTCGTCGTCACGAGCGACGAGACGGGTTCCGGCGTCACCGGCATGACGGCGGATCTGAGTGAGGGCGGCTTCCGACTGCTGTGGCCGGAGCCGCTGGAAGCGGGCACCTGCCACCGGCTGCACCTGCAACTGCCCAGTGGGGTGATGCCGATCGAAGGACGCATCGTGACGGTCCATGCCCGCACGGCCGACGGCTGGTACCCGCACGGTGTGTGCGTCGAGCCGCTGACGCCCGCCGTCGCGGACGCGATCGGCGAGGCAATCTTCGACACCGTAGTGCCCGAGTTGCTGCACGGGTTGCGCCGACCCTCGTTGGTGGTGCGCGCGACCGAGCACGTGGTGATGGCGGTGCAGCGGCGACTCACCCCGCGCGCGGCTCGGCGCGCCCTGCGGGCGCCCGTGCAGTTCACGACCCATTCCGGTCGCCGCGTGTTTGCGACCACCCGCGACACGAGCGCGACGGGGATGTCGCTCGTGGCCGGCGTGAGGCTCGAGCCGGGGTCGCGTGTGCTCGTTCGTGTCGGGCTGCCGCACGACGCCCCCGAGCTGGTCGGCGAGGTCACCCGTGCCCGTCCGATCCAGGCTGCCGGCCGAAGGCACCAGGCGTGGGACATCGGCCTGCGGCTGCTCGCCAATCCGGACACGCGCGCGCTCGACGCCAACAGCAAGGCGGTGGCGTGATGGGCCGGCGACTGCTGATCGTGCTCGCGGTGGCGACCGCGCTCCAGATCGTCGCGTTCCGTTACCTCCACCGCGACCTGCTGTGGCTCGATGCGCCGGCCCGCGCTTATGCCGAAGCCACCACTAGGCGCGCGTCGGCGACGAGCGCGCTGGCGCGACCGCAGTTGTCACGACGCCATCTCGAGGCGCTGATCAGGGTTACCGACCGTGACGATCTGCGTGACCTGCAGGTGGTGGCGCTCCACAGGCTGGCACGGCGGCACCCGGACGATCCGGCCGTGCTGCTCCGGTATGCGGAGGCCTTGCGGTTGAACGGGCAGTTCGACGAGGCGGCGCGGACGTTTGCCGTCGTGGCAGACGCACGATGAGCAGGAATCCCGGGTCATCCATGCCGCGCCTGTCGCGATTGGCCGTAACTGCCGTCGCGCTCGGCGCCGTGCTGGGCAGCCCGGCCTCTGTCACGGGGCAGCCAGCCCAGACGCCTGCGCAGGCGCCCTCGACCGGGCAGCGCGCCGACGCTTTGCTCGGGCTCGGCCGCATCGCGCGGGAACGTGGTGACTGGTCCGAGGCGCACGCCCGGTTCGTCCAGAGCGCGCGGCTGCGTCCCCTGACGGGACCCCAGTTGCAGGAGCACTTCTGGATTGCGGCGCGCGGCAGCCGGGCCGATGCGCTGCGATTGGCGCCGACGCTCGCAGCGCGCAGGCTCGCCACCCCGGCGGTGTTCGCCGAATGGGTCGCGCTGCAGCGCAACGAGGATGCGGCCGCCACCGATGCCCTGGCGGCGATCATCCGCCTGGCGGAACGGGCATTCCCGGACGACCCCGCGTGGACCCGCGCGCGCGCCGACCTCGCCCTCGATCTCGAGCGCCGCCGGCAGCCAGCGATGTCAGCGCGCGTGTGGACGCTGATACCGGCGGCGGTTCGGGAGCAGCACACGGAGTGGGATGCATCGGCGCTGCGCGTGTTGGCGCAGGTCGGGTCCCGCGGCACCCTGGCCCCGGCAATCGACGCATACGTGGCGCGGCATCCCGCCGACCGGGTGATGCGCATGCTGGCCGTCGAAGCGTGGATGGATGCCGGGCGCCCCGACCGCGCGCTCCAGGTGATCGAGCCGCTCACGAGCCCGGCCGATGCCGCCGCGGGCCACCTTCGAAGGGCCGCCGATCTCGCGCGGCATGGCGTTGACGTGCAACGGGCCCGCGCCTTCCTCACGAGGCTTCGTGCGACGGGCGCCGGGACGACTGCCGACACCTGGTCGTTTGCGGCGCTGCTCGCCGCCGAGCGCGACACGGCGGCACTCCGCGCGCTCATCGAGCGTGAACGCCCGCATGACGATGCGTGTCGGACGCGCACGGTGACGACGCTGGTTGCGGCCGGTGACGCAGGCTTGCTCATCGACCTCGTCCCGCGGCTCGACGCCGCGTGCCAGACGTACGGCGTGGTGGCGACGCGCGTGGCACCGGCGCTCGCCGCGCGCGGGGACCACCACGGTGTCCGGCGCTGGCTCGAGCCGCTCGTCGCGACCGGTGCCATCGACGACGACAGCCGGCTGCTGTTGGTGCGCAGCCTCGACACTCGCAACGACGTGCGAGCGATCGAAGCCCTGCTCGGGCCGCTGGTGCAGCCGGGTACCGACCGCCTCGCACGCGAGGCTGCCGGTGTGCTCGTGTGGACGTGGCACGCTCACGGCCGCTCCGTCGACGCGTGGGCATTGGCGACACGCGTGCTGGATGTGGAGCGCGCGACGGCAGCCGAACAGGCGGGCTTCGCGTCGGTCGCACTTGCCGCGGGAGACACACAGGCCGCGCGCCGGCTGGCCACGGAGGCCCTCGGCTCGACCCGCGACGTGGACGCGCGCGTGGTGCTTGCCGCGATGGCGGCGGCAGGAGCGCGCGTCGACGAGGTGCTGCGATGGCTGGATCCGGTGAGCGCATCGCTGCGCGCCCCCGGCCATGTGCTCCTGTGGCTCGACGCGCGTGCGGCAGCCGCGGGCCCTGCAGACGCCCTGCGGCACGCGGCATCGGTGGCGTCGATCGTGAACGGGGACGTCGAACTGCTCGCGCGGCGAGCCCTGTGGGCGGGCTCGGCTGGCGACGTTGCGGGCGCCCACGCGGACGTCGAACGGATCCGTGCACTCGACGAGGGGCGCGCTGCCCGTGTCCACGTCGGGATCGCGCTTGCCCGCGGCGACGGCGACACGGCGTGGGCACTGGTCTCGGCGACGGCTCCGGACGTTCGCGCTGCTGCCCCCGCGGCCTGGGCCCGACTGAGGCTCGACGCGGCGTTGCTCGCAGGCCGTTGGACGGATGCCGCGCGTGCGCTCGAGGCCATCGAGGATCTCGCGGCCGACGACCGGCTGCTCGCTGCGGCCCGGCTCCGCCTCGGGCGTGACGGCGTCCTCGACGATGCGACGCGGGACGCACTCGGCGCGCTCGTCGGAGCCGATCGCCGCACGACTGATGCGCTGGTGATTCTTGCCGCCGATGAACTCGCCGCTGGACGACCCGCAGGGGCGCTCGCCAGGTTGCCGATCGGAGTGGACGATCCCGCGATCGCCACCGCACCGGCCGACATGCGTCGAATCGGCGCTGCGGCGCTGCTCGCCCTCGGCCGGCCGGTACAGGCCCTCCAGCTCCTGCCTCCGCAGGACCATCGCTTCGCCATCCGCCTGCTGCGCGGCCGGGCCTTGCACGCGGCCGGGCATCGCAGCGACGCGGTCGCGTGGCTCGAACGGCTCGCCACCGACACCGGACGTGCCGAGGCGTACGTAGCCTGGGCCGACGCCGCCGAGCCGCCCGACGAGCGCCTGAGCGTGCTGCAACGTGGGCGCGCGGTGTCACCGGGCAGCGCGGACCTGCGCGTCGCGCTCGCCGACGCGCTCCTGAAGGCCGGGGACCCTGCAGAGGCACGGGCGGAAGTGGACGCTGCCGCACAGATCGCACCACGCCATGCCGAGGCCTGGCGTGTACGCGTACGCCTCGACGGCCTGGCGCAACCCGACTCGCTGCCCGGTACCCTGCGTGCCGGCCGCGAGGCGCTTGGCAGCGGGCCCGAGGCGACGGTTCTCCTCGCCGAGGCCGCTGCTGCGGTTCCGGGCATCACGGGCGCGGCGGTCGACATGGTCGCCGGATGGCTCACCCGGATGCCCCGCAGTCATCGGGTGGAGGCGACACGCGCGCTGGCGCAGCTGGGGATCGCGAGCGGTCGCTGGGAGCTTGCCGCCGATGCGGTGGCCAGGCTCGGCCGGTTGCGCCCCGACGAAAGCCGCGTCCGGCTGCTCGAGGCGCAGGTCGCGGCGTGGGGCGGTCGTCAGGCCGCCGCCGTGCCTCTGTACGAGGCGTACCTCGCACGCGAGCCGGAGGATGCGGCAGCGTGGCGGGAGTATGCCCGGCTCCTGACGTGGCGCGAGATGGACGAAGCCGCCGCGCACGCGTACCGTCGTGCGCGCGCCCTCACGGACCTGCCGGCGGTCGCGGCCGAGGCGCGCAGCCGGCTCGCGATCCTGCGGCGCGACTGGGCTGGCGCCGCGGAGGCCGCCGCGATGTGGCGCGAGCTCGAGCCCGGTGCCCTCGAGCCGCTGCTCGATCTCGGGCAGGCCCTCGATGGGCGCGGCGATGCCGCAGCTGCCGGGCGCGTGTACGACGAGCTCGCCCGCCGCGCGCATCTGCCCGCGGCGGTCCGACGCACGCTGGAGGCCAGGGCGGCGCGTCGCGGACCGCAGGGCGGATTCTCGATCGCCGCCGAGAGTGCGAAGGGTTTCGGCGGGCAGTTGTTGCTGGAGCAGCGTCACACGATGCTGTCGGGAGAGGCCGACGTGCCGGGCGACGCGGTCCGGCTGTTCGGCCGGGCCGGGCAGGGCTCGCTTGCCGCGGGCCACGCGCGGATCGGCAGCTACGCGACGGGTGTCGGAGGGCTGCGGGCGTCGGTCGGCGGGCGGTGGCTCGAGGCCACGCTGGGGACCACCGCGCTCGTCGGGCGCGAGCGGGTGCAGGCGACGTTCCTGCTGGCGACGCCTCTTGGCCGGGTCGCCGCGCTCGAGGCGCATGCTGCGCGGCGGCCGTTCTGGGAGAACGGCCAGACGGTGCGCGACGGCACGCAGGCGTCCGGCGCGGGTCTGCGCCTGCGCTCGATCGGCCTGGGTCGCACGGGGCTGCAGGCCGGCCTCGACGTGACGCGGCTCGGCGACGGCAACCGACGATCCCAGCTGGATGGGGCGATGACGCGCGAGTTCGGCGGCGGCCGGCAGGTCGCCGACCTGCGTGTGAGCGCGTTTCTCTTCGGGTTCGCCCATGAGTCGGCGCGTTACTTCTCGCCCGGGTCGTTCGGGCGACTGGACGTCGAGATGGGCCTCGTTCGCTGGTTCGGGGACGGCGCCGCCGTGCGCGACGGGCGCTTTGCCTGGCGCGGGCGGGTCGGGGGCGGCGTCGACACGCACGGTGAGCCGTACCTGCTGACGAGCACCGGCGCGTCCGTGCCCGTGTGGGGCGGGCTTGCCATCACCGGAGACGTGCGCCTCACGTCGGCGCAGATGTACCGGGCGTGGACGGCGGGCGTGGGGATGTCGGTGGACGTCCGTCGGTCAGCCTGGCGCGGCGACCGTGCC
>JAEYZV010000317.1 GCA_023427865.1 Acidobacteriota bacterium | reverse complement strand
CGTAACCGCGGGCGGTCTGGCCGCCCGCGGCGGGTCACGCCGGACGCGCCATCGCGAGGGCCTGCTCGCGACTCAGCGCCATCTGGTGGACCTCGCGGGCATGTGTCTGCGCACGCGTCACGACGTCCTCGTCGTCGCGTCCTTCGATGACCACTCCGCAGGGGCACTGGATGATCTTGGCCATGTGTCTTCCTCCCGACCGTATGATAGTCACGCGCCTTTCGGTCACATTGTGCAAACCTTGACGTCGCACGTCACCGAGTCGCAGTCACCGCTCAGGGTCTATCTGTGCGGACGAGTCACGCTCGAACGTGGCGCGCTGCTGGTGCGGGACGCGGCGCTGGGCGGCAACCAGTGCCGAGTCCTGCTCGCGTTCCTCGGCACGCGGCGCACCAGGCCCGTGTCACGTCTCGAAGCCATCGAAGCCTTGTGGGGCGCGCATCCGCCTCCGTCAGTCGATGCGTCACTGAACGTCATCGTCAGCAAGCTGCGCGCGGCGGCTCGGCAGGCTGGCCTGCCCCCGCCGCATGGAGTGGCGGCCGAGTCCGGGTCGCTGCAACTGGTGCTGCCGAGCGCCTGGATTGACGTCGAGGCAGCCCGCGCCGCCATCGACACCGCCGAGGGCGCCTGGCGTCGCGACGACCGCGGGTGCGCCTGGGCCCAAGCCAACGTCGCCGCCGTGATCGCGCGGCAGCCCTTCCTCCCGGAAGAGGACGCGCCGTGGATCGTGCGCGAGCGCGCGTCCCTCGACCGCATCTGGCGCCGTGCCGCAATCCTGCTCTCGCTCGTCAGCACCGCCACCGGCGAGCACCAGCTGGCGATCCAGCATGCGGCCGAGGCTTTCGAGGCCGAACCCTTCGACGAGGTGGCCTGCCAGGCCCTGATGCGCGCGCACGCCGCGGCCGGTAGTCGTGCCGAGGCGCTGCGTGTCTTTGCGCGCTGCCGCCGGTTGTTCCGCGACGAACTCGGCGCCGAGCCGTCCGAGCAGACGGCCCAGGTGTTCACCGCCATCCTGCGAAGCCGCAGCTAGAGCGGCCGCGCTCTCACCTGTCCGAGGCGGCGGACGTGGCCTGCGCCGGCGGCCAGGCCGAAATGTACCGCAGCGCGACGATCCGCCATGTGTCGGCTTCTTTCAGGGCGACGAACGTCGTGTACCCGACGCCAATCTTCGCGCCGTCCGCGCCGTACATCTCATACGTGTGGTCGACCAGTCCTGCCGAGTCCGAAAGCACCACGGGCCGGATAGCGACGGACTTGGCGCGCGTGCCCCTGGCCGTCCCCTTGAAGCCAGCGGCAAAGTACGTGAGGAGTTCCTCACGCGTGGTCGACTCCACCCGCGCACCGGGTAAGGCCACCCGATCGACCTTGTCGGCAAAGAGCGGGCGCATTGCCTCGGCGTCGTTGGCGGTCCGCGCGGCGGTCCATCGTTCGACCAGCGCTGACAGCGCGCGCTCGTCGGCCGCGCTCGTCGGCTGGCGGGCGCCAGCTTCCATGGTGAGCAGGGTGAGCAGGGTCAGCAGGGCCGGGATCAGGCGCATCGTCATGAACACCTCGCGCGCTGCACGGTAGTCGCCGCCGGTTGGCAGAACCTTGGCAAACCGTAATGGTGAGCGGACTTGGCGATAGGCAGGAAGTACCCGGAGTACCCGCGCGCGCGCATCGGTGGACGAGGGGGGACGCATCCGCGACACGTCTTTGCCTGCTGGCGGGTTGGCGAAGGCCGAGGGCCGAACGACGAAGGCCGGCGACCAGATGTCGACGGTCGCCAGATCGCGAAGACCTTCGGCCTTCAACGCACGTTTCAGCCTTTCGTACGGCTGGTCGGCGCCGGTGAAGTAGGCATGGCGCACGAAGAAGCTCTCGCCGTCGTAGCTGGTGTCGATGAACCAGCAGGCGATGTCGTCGGTGCTATGGAGAGACGCCCGAAGGCCGAGGGCCGAACGACGAAGGCCGGCTCTTACACCCGCACGCCCAGCGCCTGCAATGCCGTGCGGCACTGCTGCGGCGAGGCGAAGTGGATGGTGTGCATGCCGGCGGCGCGGGCACCGATGACGTTGGGCAGATTGTCGTCGATGAACACGGTGCGTTCGGCGACGAACCCGGTGCGGCGCAGCGCCAGCGCGAACATCTCCGGATCGGGCTTGGCGATGCCTTCGACACCCGAGATGACGATGTCCTCGAACCAGCCGAGGAACGGATAGCGCGCCCGCGCGACGGGGAACGTCTCGGCCGACCAGTTGGTGAGCGCGGCGACGCGATACCCGGCCGCCTTGAGGTCGGCAAGCAGGGCGACGCTCTCCTCGATCGCGCCGCCGAGCATCCGCTCCCACCCCGACTTCCACTCCGACAGCAGGGCCGCGTGCTCGGGGAACAGCATCGTCCTCTCGGCAATCGCCTGCGCGAACGGCTTGCCGAGGTCCATCTCGTGGTTCCACGCGTTGGTGGCCACCTCGGTGAGGAAGGCCTCCATCTGCGCCTCGGTCTCGAACCGATCGCGATAGTGATTGCGGGGATCCCACCGGATGAGGACGTTCCCGAGGTCGAAGAGGACAGCGTCGATCATTCGGCCTTCGTCGGTCGGCTTGCGGGCTTCGTCGGTCGGCCTTCGGCCTTCATGGGTCGGCATTCGGCGTCGGCAAGAAAAACGCCGGCGCCCTGTGGGAGCGTCGGCGTTCTCAGGTACCGCTTTGACGTGTGGCGAGGTCAGTCGCCGCCGGCGGCACCGCCGGTGCCACGCTGCTTCTCGGTGACGATGCCGACCTTGTCGACACCGGCGCCGCGCGCCGCGTCGATGGCCTGGACGATGTTGCCGTACGGCAGCGTCCCCGCACCCAGGATGAACATCGTCTTCTCCTTGCGCGTCTCGAAGATCTCGGTGAGACGGTTCTGGAGATCGGCCATCTGCACGTCCTGGTTGTTGATCGTGATGCTGCGATCGGCGTTCATCGTCAACACGATCTGCGTGCTGGTGTCGGCAGCGTCGGCCGCCTTGGTCTCGAGGGGCAGGTTGATGTCGGTGCCCTTCTGCGTCATGGGCAGTGCCGCCATGAAGATGACGAGCAGCACGAGCAGCACGTCGATCAACGGCGTGACGTTCATGTCCGCACTTGCGTGCGGCGTCTCGGCCCGGACGACGCGTTCGGCGCCGTGGTGCTTGTGGGCAGACATGCTAGTCGCCTCCCCCTTCTTCCTTCTTCTTGGCCGTCTCGGTGATCAACGCCACGTTCTCGATGCCGGCCTCGGCCAGCTTGTCCATCATGCTCATGATGGCGGCGTACGGCGCATCGGTGTCGCCCTTGAGGTACACGATGCGTTCGGCGCGTTCCTCGAGCGCGAACTTGATGCGGTCGACCGCCTCGCCTTCCGAGACCTGGATGTTGTTGACGTACAGGTTCCTCTGCGCGTCCACGTGCACCACGGTCTGCTCCTGCGTGTCGGGCTTCTCGATGGTGTTCTCGGCGATCGGCAGCCGCACGTTCACGCCCTTCTGCAGCAGGGGCGCGATGAGCATCATGATGATGAGCAGCACCAGCATGATGTCGACGAGGGGAGTGACGTTGATGTCGGCCTTGATGCCGCCACTGCCGCCACCCGTGCTCATGGCCATGGTGACTTCTCCTGAGTGGAGACGCCGCGACGCGACGTCTCCGGTCGAACCTGCAGGCGCGTTCGGGGAACGCGCCCTACCTGCCAATCCATCACGGGAGGGCCCGCTCTCCGAGCGGGCCCATCGTCGTCAACTAGACAGTCTTCTTGACGAAGTAGTCCACCATCTCCGAGGAGCTGTTGTCCATTTCGACGTTGAAGTACTCGAGACGGCCCGTGAGGTAGTTGTAGAACCACACCGCCGGGATGGCCACGACGAGGCCGAGCGCGGTCTCGACGAGCGCTTCCGAAATACCGGCCGAGACCGAGCCGATGCCGCCCGAGCCCGTGGCCGCGATGCCCTGGAACGCCGAGATGACGCCGACCACCGTGCCGAGCAGACCGACGAACGGCGCCGTCGAGCCGATCGTGGCGAGCGAGGCGACGCCCTTCTTCAGGTCGTTGCCGGTGAGCGCGGTGGCGCGCTGGATGGCGCGGCGAACCGTGTCGAGCAGGTCGTCGCGCGTGAGCTGCTGGCCGCTCTCGCTCTGGAACTGGTACTCCTGCAGGCCGGCGAGCACGACCTTGGCCAGGTGGCTGTACTTGAAGTTCTTCGACTGCGACAGCGCGATCGCGTCCTTCAGGCGCCCTTCCTTGAGGTGCTTGGCCACCTGCGGGGCATACAGCTTGGACTGCTTGCGGGCCTGCTGGAACGTGTACCAGCGCTCGACGAACACACCGACCGACCAGAACGACTGGAAGAAGAGGACGTACGCCACCGCCTTGGCGACGAAGCCCATCTGCTGCCACATGTGAATCAGATTCAAATCACCCATTGCGCTCTACCCCTCCGGGGTTGACTGTGCCCGGGACGCCCCTTCTTGCGGGGATCGTCCTCCGCTCGTTCGTGTTGGTGCGACCGGCCGTTCGAGTTGACGTGACGGGTCCCGCCGCGCCTCATGCGCGAGGCGGGAACCCAGGGGACTACTGCAACGTAAAGTTCACCGTGACGGTCATGATGACCGGCACCGGCACG
>JAEYZV010000294.1 GCA_023427865.1 Acidobacteriota bacterium | reverse complement strand
GGCTGCTCGAGTGGCTGGTCGAGGACAACTTCGTCCTGCTCGGGGTGATGCGCTACGTCCCCGGCAACGACGGTGTGCTCGAGCCGCAGGAGGGCAGTGCGCTTGGCGCCTTCAAGGATCCCGCGCTGCTCGAGACCGTCTTCCCGGGGCTCGTCGAGGACATCGAGCGCAACTTGGCGCCGGCTGCCGACGACACGCGCATCATCGACATCGACTACTGCGTCCGCGGCCGGGCCATCCATCACCTCGGCCCGCTCGAGGACGTGTTCGTTCGCGAGTGGACACAGGACGGCGCGCTCGCCGGCATGACCCTGGCCATCGGCCGGTTCGCCAAGAGCGCGTTCGCCACCAAGGCGGCCGACGTGCCGGTGCTCGACGAGAAGCTGACGTTCATCCTCGACGGGCTCAGCGTGCCGCGCAACTCGCACGCATGGCGGGAGGCGCGCGCGATCTTCAACCACTTCCCGAAGCGGGAACTCTTCTACGCGCGCCGAGAGGACCTCGAGCGCATCATCGAACAGATGGTCACGCTCGTCGGCGACGACGAGATCGCGGTGGCCGTGCGGCACGGCACGGGTTACGCCGCCGTGACCGTGGCGTTCTCGGACGTGCGCTACTCGCCGTCGGCGGAACTGTCGCTGCGTGCCGCGCTGCAGGAGGCCTTCGGCCCGATTCTGTTCAGCGAATGGGCCGACATCGGCACCAAGGCGGTGATCGTCTTCTATCTCGATGCCGCGGAGCTGGCCACCGCGATCGACGTCGAGACCGTGCGCGCGCTGACGCGCAAGAGCGTGACGACCTGGGAGGATCAGGTCGCGCACGAGCTCGAGCGCGTCTACGGCACCATCGAAGGGCGTCGGCTGTTCAACAAGTACGTGCGTACCGAGAGCCGCAGCGGGCTCTACCGGGAGTCCACGACGCCGCCCGAGGTCCCCGAAGATCTGCGTCGCCTCGAGGCGCTCGAAGGGCGGCTCGAGCTGAACGTGCAGCCGGAATCCGCCGATCAGGTCACCATCAAGCTCTTCGCCCCGACGCCGCTTGGCCTGACCGAGACGCTGCGCACGCTGCAGCACCTGGGCCTGCCGGTGATCGAGGAACTGGCGCTGCCGCTCATCCTGCCCGAGGGGCGCACCGGCTTCATGGAGCGGCTGCGCATCCAGGCCGCACCCGACGTCGTGCGCGCCGTCGTCGAGGCTCCGGATCGGCTGCTCGATGCGCTCCGCGCCCTGCACGAGAAGCGGGCCACCAACGACGCGCTCAACGGACTCGTCACGAGTGAGCGCCTGACCTGGCGGCAGGTGGAGGTGCTTCGCACGGCGCGCAACCACCTCGTGCAGATCCGGCCCAACTACAACGCCGACACGATCACGAGCGTGTTGCTGCGCAACAGCGCCGCGGCCGCCGCGCTGTTGCGACTCTTCGAGGCGCGCTTCGACCCCCGGGTCGACGGCGACCGCGAGGCGGCGGTCGACAAGGCGGATCGGGCGCTGCGAGCCGCGCTTCAGCGGGTCGGCAGCCTGCTCGACGACGAGATCCTGCGCGGCGTCGAGAACCTGATCCTCGCGGCGGTGAGGACCAACGCCTACCAGAAGCCCGAGAGGCCGGTGCTCTCGATGAAGGTCGAGTGCGCGAAGGTGGCGGGCATGGTGTCGCCGCGGCCGTTGTTCGAGATCTACGTGCATTCGCCGCATCTCGAGGGCATCCACCTGCGCGGCGGCAAGGTCGCGCGGGGCGGCCTGCGGTGGAGCGACCGCCACGACGACTTCCGCACCGAGGTTCTCGGCCTGATGAAGACGCAGATGGCCAAGAACTCGATCATCGTGCCGGTCGGATCGAAGGGCGGCTTCGTGCTCAAAGGCCAGCTGCCGTCGCGTCCCGCGCTCGATCAGTACCTCGTGGACCGGTATCGCCAGTTCATCGCCGGCCTGCTCGACGTGACCGACAACATCGTGGACGGCAAGGTCGTGCACCCGCCCGACGTGGTGCGCTACGACGACCCGGACCCGTACCTGGTCGTCGCGGCCGACAAGGGCACGGCGCACCTTTCCGATACCGCGAACTCCGTGTCCGCGCAGTACGGTTTCTGGCTCGGCGACGCGTTCGCGTCAGGTGGCAGCCAGGGCTACGACCACAAGGAAGAGGGCATCACCGCGCGCGGGGCCTGGGAGTGCGTGCAGCACCACTTCCGCAACCTCGGGCAGGATATCCAGACCGAGCCGTTCACGATGGTGGGGATCGGCGACATGTCCGGGGACGTCTTCGGCAACGGCGCGCTGCGCAGCCGCGCGACCAGGCTCGTCGCGGCGTTCAACCACCAGCACATCTTCCTGGACCCGGATCCGGACATGGAGAAGTCGTTTGCCGAGCGCGAGCGGCTGTTCCGATTGCCGCGCTCCACGTGGCGCGACTACGACGCGTCGCTCATCAGCGAGGGCGGCGGCATCTTCGACAGGTCGGCCAAGGCCATTCCCGTGTCGGCCCAGGTCAAGGCCCGGCTCGGCATCGACGCCGATGAGGGCACCGGCGAGGAGATGATTCGCCGCCTGCTCACGGCGCCGGTGGACCTGCTGTACAACGGCGGCATCGGCACCTACGTTAAGGCGAGCACCGAGGACGACTCGGAGGTCGGCGATCGCGCCAACGACCGCGTGCGTGTGGACGGCAGGGACGTGCAGGCGCGCGTCATCGGCGAGGGCGGCAACCTCGGCATGACGCAGGAGGCCCGGCTCGAGTACTGGGAGCGGGGCGGCGCGTGCAACACCGACGCGATCGACAACTCGGGCGGCGTCGACATGTCCGACCACGAGGTCAACATCAAGATCCTGCTCGACATCCTCGTGCGCGAGAAGGTGATCGCCGGCCGCGACGAACGCAACGCCGTGCTCCAGGAGATGACCGACAACGTCTCGGAGCTCGTGCTCGACGACAACCGCAGCCAGGCCCTCGCCATCACCCTCGACGGCCTGCGCAGCACGTCGCGCTACGAGGCGTTCGTCGACACGATCGAGCAGATGGTGGCCACCCGCGTCTTCAGTCGAGAGGAACACGACGTGCCGACCCGCGAGGCGCTGCTTGCGAGCCCGCAGCGCGACCGTGGGTTGCCAAGGCCGCTGCTGGCCGTGCTGCTCGCGCAGGCGAAGTTGCACGCGTACGACCTGACGCTCGCCTCGGCGTTCCCCGACAGCGCGGCGGGGCGGCCGCTGCTCACGCGCTATTTCCCGGAACTGATGAAGGCGCGGTACGCCGACGCCTTCGGCAAGCACCCGCTGAAGCGCGAGATCGTCGCCACCGTCGCCGTCAACCACGTCATCAACAACGCCGGGATCACATTCCTGCCGCGCCTGGCCGCGCAGACCGGCGCGGAGTTCGGCGCCATCGTCGAGGCGTACGTCGAAGCCGACGAGCAGCTCGGCATCACGGCCCGCCGCGAGGAAGTGAAGGGGGCGGGACTCGACGCCCCGGCCGAGCTGCGCCAACTGCTCGCCATCGAGGCAGAGGTCGAGCAGGCCGTCGTGTCTCGGCTGGCCGGCGTCGGCGCCCGAACCTAGCGTCGCCCGTCGGGCCAGGCCCGACGGCTACGGACGAGTGCAGCCGCGCCTGCGTAGCCGTCGCCCCCTCGGGCGACGGGAAACGCCGTTACGGAGCCCGGGTCGAACGCGTTATCCTGAAGGGGCGGCGCCGTTCACGCCGCGACCACAAACGCTCGATTACCTGAGGGTCGAACCGCACGACGGCGCGTCGAGAGTGCGCGCATCCGAGGGCGGGTCATGTCGCGCTCGCACGCGCATGTGGCAGGGGTGGACGTCCGTGGCGCAACGCAACATCGCGAAGACGGCCAGGCTCGCGCAGCCGGCCCTGTCGGTCCCCTCCGTAGCACGTCGGCACGACGCGGCGCTCCAGCGCCGCACGGTGTTGAAGGCGCTCGTCGGCCTCTCCTGTGCCTTGCCGCTGTTGCCCGGCACGGCGCACGCACACGCCTCGTCGGCCGACGATGACTTCCTCGAGGATCTCTCGCGCCGCAGCTTCCAGTTCTTCGTGGACCACACGGGGCCGACGGGCATCGTGCGCGATCGCGCGCGCACCGACGGCACGCCGTCGCTGCCGCACGACACGGTCGGCAGCATCGCCGCCACCGGATTCGGGCTCACGGGCCTCTGCATCGCCGTCGAGCGCGGCTGGATCTCGCGCGCGGAGGCACGCGATCGCGTGTGGCGCACGCTCGAAGCCTTCGCGTTGCGCGTGCCGAACACGCATGGCTGGTTCTACCACTACCTGAACATCGAGACGGGCGGGCGCGCGTGGCGCAGTGAAGTGTCGTCCATCGACACCGCATTGCTCGTTGCCGGCGTGCTCACGGTCAAGCAGGCGTGGCCCGACGACACCGACATCCAGTCGATGGTCACGACGATCGTCGATCGCCTCGACTACCAGTGGATGCTCGATGGCCACCCGACGCTGCTGTCACACGGGTGGTACCCGGAGCGCGGCTTCATCCCGCACCGGTGGGACGACTACAGCGAGCTGATGATCCTGTACGTGCTCGGGCTCGGCGCCGCTCGCGACCCGCTGGCGGGCACGTCCTGGCGGGCCTGGCAGCGGCCGCCGATCGAGTACGGCGGCTACAGGTACGTCGGGCGCGTCCCGCTGTTCGTGCACCAGTACGCCCACGCCTGGATCGACTTCCGAGATTGGCGCGATCCGGAGGACCCGCACGACTGGCACGAGAACTCGGTGCGCGCCGTGCGGGCGCACCGCCAGTTCTGCATCGACCTCGCCAGAGAGTTCCCCGGCTGCTACGACGAGTCGGTGTGGGGCATCACGGCCTCGGACACGCGTGCCGGGTACCGGGCATGGAGCGGCCCGCCGCGAACGCCGGGCATCGATGGCACCGTCGTGCCCTGCGCGGCTGGCGGCTCCCTGATGTTCGCGCCAGACATCAGCCTCGCGGCCCTGCGCGCCATGAAGGAGCGGTTCGGCGACCGCATCTACGGCAGGTACGGCTTCGCCGACGCGTTCCACCCGACGAGCGGCTGGGTGAACCCGGACGTGATCGGCATCGATCTCGGCATCACGCTGCTCGCCGCCGAGAACCTCCGGAGCGGACGCGTGTGGCAGTGGTTCATGCGTAACCACGAAGTCACGCGCGGACTCGAGCGGGCCCGCCTCGCGCG
This sequence comes from Acidobacteriota bacterium, assembly GCA_023427865.1. Taxonomy (GTDB): domain Bacteria; phylum Acidobacteriota; class Vicinamibacteria; order Vicinamibacterales; family Vicinamibacteraceae; genus Luteitalea. The sequence goes on along the minus strand of JAEYZV010000294.1, from coordinate 1,204 downwards.
CGTCGTGTAGGGACGGCATCCTGCGTAGCCGTCGGGCCTGGCCCGACCGGGCTCGCCTCGCGCGCGTCGGGCAGGACGATGGCATCCCAACGTAGCCGTGGGGCCTTGCCCGACGGTCATCGCTGATCTGGAGGGCAGGGCGCGCCCGGGCGAGCGCGCTCCAATGGCGCGGGCTTGCTACTTCGTGGCGAAATCGAGCGTGACGGTCATCTCCGTCGGCACCGGTTTGCCTTGCAGCAACGTCGGCGCGAACTTCCACTGCTCGACGGCCTCGACCGCCGCCGCGGAGAGGGCGTCGTGCGCCGACGACACGACCTGGACGTCGGTGACGAAGCCGTCGACGCCAATCCGCGCATTCAGCACGACCTTGCCACCGACGCCTGCGTCCTTCAGTGCGTCAGGGTAGACCGGCTTGACGTCCTTCAGCTTCTTCGGCGGCTCGAGCGTGCCGCCAAACGGGTTGGCCCGCGGAGGCGCAGGTGCAGGCCGCTCGAACGTTTCCTGCGGCTCCGACACCGGCCCGCCCCAGACCGAGATCTCTTCCCTCAGAGTCCCCAGCGCCAGCGCGAAGTCACGCGTGATCGTCTCACCCGGCGCCACGTCTACCCGCGCCGCGAAGGGCTTGAATCCCGGCGATCGGATCTCGGCACGGTATGCGCCTCCTGGCAGGGACGCCGTGAACTGCCCCTGCGCGTCGGTGACCGCCTTGGCGGTGGTCGGTCCGGTGAACGTCACCGTGACGCCGGCCATCGGCGTGCCTCCGGCAGGCATGACCGTGCCGGTGACGACACCGTCGGCCTGCCCCTGCGCGCCGAGGCCTGCGACCGCGGTCGTGAGCGCGAGCACCGCGGCAACGGCCCAGGCACGCGCCGATCGGGGTGCGTGAGTGTGATCGAGTGTCGAATCCAGCATGGCCGTGATCCTTCGTTCCAGGGATGAAGAGTCGGCCATCGCGACTGCCGCGGTGGCTGCGCATGCCCGCCTGGATCGGGCCACGTCGAGAAGCGTCGAGGCGTAGGCGCTCGCCTGCGCCCCGGTGGCGAGCACCGCGTCGTCGCAGGCGCGCTCGGCCTCCCGTCGCGCGCTGCGGATGACGACAGCCATCAGCGGGTGCCACGCATACACCGCACCGGTGATTGCCAGCGCCAGATGCCAGGCCCAGTCACGCCTGGCGACGTGCGCGAGCTCGTGCGCCAACACGTGG
>JAEYZV010000247.1 GCA_023427865.1 Acidobacteriota bacterium | reverse complement strand
TCGGGGCGCATCGGCGGGGCCCCGGGTCACCGTCAGCAGTTCCCCGACGGTTCGTAGCCGTCGGGCCCTGCCCGACGGTCGGTGATGCCCCTCCCGCCCGGACGAAGTCCGGCGGCGACACCCCAGCGCGCGCCCGCCAATCGCGCGCAGGCCCTCAATACTTCGGCCGGAGGTTACGGATGCCCTCGTAGACGGGCATGTCGTCGACGCCGATCTCCTTCGACACGGACTCGTACAACTGCTCGAGCTCCTTGCGGTGCGCGGCGTGCGCCGGGTCGTCGACGAGGTTGCGCAGTTCGTACGGGTCGGCCTGGACGTCGTAGAGCTCCGCGGTGAACCGGTCGGGCGTGCCGTCACCGGTCGGGTAGCGAATCAGCTTGAAGCGATCGGTCCGGACACCCCGCACGTTCGGCGTGTACGGGAACTGCGCCTCGTAGTTGTACTCGTACAGGAACGCGGTCCGAAGCGGCTGCGCCTCGCCGCGCAGCAGCGGCACGAGCGACCGCCCCGAGATTTCCGCAAGCGGGGCCGCGCCGGCCAGGTCCACGAGCGTCGGCGCCACGTCGTGGTTCAGCACGAGCGCATCGACGCGTGTGCCCGGCTTCACGAGGCGCGGGTACCGCACGATCAACGGCACCCTGATGCTCTCCTCGTACATGGTCCGCTTGTCGACGCGGCCGTGCTCGCCGAGCACGAAGCCGTTGTCGCTCGTGAACACGATCACCGTGTCGTCGAGCCGGCCCGACGCGCGCAGCGCCTCGTAGATGCGGCCGACGCTTTCGTCCACCGACAGGAGCGTCGCCAGGTACGCCCGCACGAACGCGTCGTGCTCCTTCAGGTCGTAGAGCGGCCCCTGCGCGCCATGCCACGTCCGCAGGCTCTCCTCGAGCCATGCAGGCTTGCCGTCGGCGGCCTTGTAGTTGTCGTAGTTGACCGGCGTCCGGATCGGGAACCCGTCGAGCGCCTTGGCAAAGCGCGGTTCGGGCTGGATCGGACCGCCGTGCGGCGCCTTCTGCCCGAGCACGAGCAGCCACGGCCGTTCGTGGCGTCGTCCGATCCACTCGACGGCGTGGTCGGTGACCACCGTCGTGTAGTAGCCCGGGATCAGCCGGCGCTCGCCATCGATGTTGAAGGTGTTGTCGTTGTAGTTGCCCTGCCCGCGATGGCTCATCCAGTGATCGAAGCCCGGACGCGCGGCGTCGTTGTCCTCGCCCATGTGCCACTTGCCGATGTACGCCGTCTCGTATCCGGCCTCCTGGAGGCGGCGCGGGTAGCTCGGGAGCTGCTCGGGGTACTCGGTGAAGTTGTCGAGCACCTTGTGGCGGCGGGCATAGCGGCCGCTCAGGAGCGAGGCACGACTCGGCGAACAGAGCGACGTCGTGACGAACGCATTGCGGAAGCGGGCGCCTTCGTTCGCGAGCCGATCGAGGTTCGGCGTGCGGAACCACGGAAACGGCGCCGCGTCCCCCTGCTCCTGCTGGACGACGCCGAGCGCGTCCCACCGCTGGTCGTCGGTGAGGATCACCAGCACGTTGGGTCGCGCCGGTGCCGGCGGCGGTGCCTCCGGCTGCGAGCACCCGGCCGCCACGCACGCCACGACGATCGCACACAGATACGGTCGGATCACGTCCACCACACGTTTCATGCCGGGCCGCCCTGAACCAGCTCCGGCGGCGACACCGACGACCCTCACTTCAGGCTCTTTATGAACAGGACCAGCGACTCGATCTGCTCGTCGGTGAGCACACCCGCATAGCTCGGCATCCCGGTGCCGCCGCGATCGTAGCCCTCGACGATCGCCGCAGCCGGTTCACGAATCGACCGCCGAAGGTACGCCTCGTCGGCCACCGTCGGCGGCTTGCCCTCCGAGAAGCGCCGCGCGCTGCCGTACACGCCAGCCAGCGCCGGACCGAGCTTCTGCGCGGCGCCGCGCTCGGTGGCATGGCAGGCCAGGCAGCCGTACTTCACGAACGTTGCGCGGCCCTCCTCGAGGCTGATCTCGCCGGCCGCGACCGGCACGGCCGGCTCGCGCCGCGTGAGGTCGAGCACGACGTCGCCGAACCCTTCCGCACGCGGATTGAACGCGTCGAGCGCGTAGGGCGTCGTGTAGGCGCGTCCCTCGACCGGCCGGCCGTCCGGCATGTGCAGCGTCCACCCGACCTCGAGCTGCATCACCGGCCGCATGTCGGGCACCGCCACGAACACGCCGCGACCGTCGGCCGACACGTAGGCGCGACTCGGCACCAGGCGATCGATGCCCGTCGTGCCGTCGGCCTTGAACTGCGGCGACCCGTAGCGGAAGGTGCGCTTGTACTGCCACGAGGCGACCGCGAAGTTCGCTGCATCCCCGGCTGCCTCCCGGTCCAGGGGCACGTCGAACCGCAGCAGCACACCCTCGCGCATCGGCGTGATCTGGCGCGGCACCGTCACCGGACCGCCGGTGTAGCGCACGCGCGCCAGCCCCGCGAGCTTCGTTGCCGTCGTTCCCCACCCGATGATCTGGAAGCCGGCGATGTACAGCTGGCCGTCGGCAGGATTCACCGATCCGTTGAGCGGCGGGATGTCGAATGCCGACGTCAGGCTGACGACGGCAGCCTGCGGCATGGGACGATCGAGATCGAGCAGCACCCGGAACAGCTCGGGCCGGTTGTATCCGATGTGCACGAGGCCGTTGTCGAGCGGACCCATGCGCGCGTCGAGCAGCCAGACCTGCGACATGCCCGACGCGTTGACGTTGTGCGGAATCCACGTCAGCGGCGCGGCGATGGGCGCCGGGTAGACCTCCTTCGGGAGGATGTCGCTCAGGAACCCGTAGAACTGCCCGTCACGCACGATGTGCAGTGGCGTGCTCGGGATGTAATGCCCCTGCTGGTCACTCGCCGTCACGAGACCGGTAAGAGGGTGGACGCCGATTTCGGGCTGGCGGAGCCCGTGGCCGAGCACGACCGCGCGGCGGCCGTCGGCCGAGATCCGCAGCACGCTGCCGTTGTGCTTGCCGATCGTCGCCGCCTCCTGCCCGCCCTTGGCGATCACGAACTCCCCGCCGGGCCCGAGGCGGATGGTGCTCGGAAACTCGCGTGTATCGGCCGTCTGCGCGAACGCATTCGAGAAGAGTTCGTGCCGGTCTGCTTCGCCGTCGGCGTCCTCGTCCACGAGCCGCCACACGCCGTTGCGGTCGAATGCGTAGATGCGGTCCTCGCGAATGGCCAGCGACAGTGGTTCGTGCAGCCCGGAGGCGAATCGCTTCCAGCGTGCGCCGCCGCTCCCCGCAGCGAGACCGCGCACCAGCCAGACGTCGCCATCGAGCGTGATGACCACGCCGGTGCCGTCCGAGAGGAACTGGATGTCACTCAGTCGCACGTTGCGGCGCCACGGGTTCTCCAACGGCACCGCCACATCGTCCACGACATATGCGTCAGTGTTTGCTGACGTTTTGATCGTGGTGACGACTTCCTGGCGCCAGCGTGGGTCGGCCCGTCGGTCCGGCATGGCACGCGGCGCCACGGTCGGCGCGGGACCACCCGTGGCCGCCGCGATGGCCAGGCGCACGGTGCCCGCGTGTGGCGGGACGCGAACGGCCTTCACCGTGTGGCCGTCCTCACCGGTGACGTCCTCCAGCGTGGGCTTCCGATCGTCGCCGGCCTTGACGCTCAGGGCGATGTCGACACCAGGCGCCGGGGTGCCGAGGAGCAGCCAACGCACCGTGGCGCTGGGGCCGATCTCGAGGTGCCGCACGATGGCGTGGCGATTGCGCTCGAGTGGGGCCGTGGCGACGAGCTCCTGTACGGGTGCGCCCGCCACGTCGTACTCGAGGACCGCGCCCTCGCTCGTGAAGCGGACCGCAGCGAAACGCGCCACGGCAGGGTCGACCGGACCGCGACCGACTTCTTCCGCCGACGGTGCGGGATCGCGCGGGTCGGTGAGTATCGGCCGTTCGCCGACCTGCCAGCCGGGGTAGATGCCGTTGGCGAGCCAGACCGGGCCGTCCGGCTCGGGCAGGTGCTTCTGCCCGAGCGTCGTCTTGCGGTCGGGCGCATGGTACGAGCCCGGGGCCAGCGCCACCGGCGTCACGCCCTTCCCTTCCCACACGGCCGCCACGCGCACGAGGTCGGTGTCGAACGCCAGCCAGAGACCCTGGCCGGCCCGCACCACGAGTGCGCGCGGTGAAAGATTGCCGGCAGGAAGCGTCGGGCCGGCTCGGCGCGCGTCGACGACGGACGAGAAGAACGGCGCGTCGTCCTCGAGCCAGGGACCCCAGTCGCGACGCACCTGCTCGGGCCGGGCCTGCCCCTGGCCGGGGAGCGTGGTCAGCAGCGGCAGCATCGCCAGCCCGAAGGCCGCGGCGATGAGGCGGAGAGACGAGCGGGAGGGCACCATCGTGCGACGCGATGTTACTGCGATGCCGCAGGCGTACCGGCCTCGAAGCGGAACTTCGTGTGGCAACTCGTGCAACCCTGCAGCACGACGCCCAGCTGCCGGGTGGCTGCCTCGAGGTCGTTTGCCTGTGCCGCCCGGAGCAGCGTCACGAGCTCGCCGTGGAACGCCTCGTCCTGCTCGATGAACGCCGCGCGCGCCGCTGCGCCACCCTTCGGCGGGGAGTACTCCCCGCGCTGCAAGGCGTCGTCGGTGACCTGGCGCGCCGCATGCACGCGGGAGATGCCGGCCGGAATCGCCGCGAGACTGTTCTGCGCGATCGCCGTGACCCAGTCGCGCGTCGCCTCGTTCAACAGGCGCATCTCGGCCTGCACCGGGTTTGCCGGAGGTCCGGGCGGAATCAGCGCCATGGCGCCGGTCGCGGGCGCAGCCTGCGCCTCGGCCGCAGGGTGACCGGCGGAGTGCGCGTCGGCGCCGTGCTCCGAGGTGTCGGACTCACCAGTCGCAACCGGACGGTCGTCGGGCCGGCCGCCGCACGCGGACGCCGCGAGCGACGCCACCACGAGCATGATCATGGAACCCGGGAGGCGGAGTCGGCGACGTGACGGCATGATGCGCCGATGGTACCGCTTTCGCGTTTGCGTCGGGCGCCCCGTGGCGATAGCGTGGCGCTGTGAAGGAGCAGAACCGACCGAACGAGTGGGATCCCCGGGCACCGGAGGTCCGCGAGGATCAGATCGCTGCCTACGACGCCATGCGGCGGCGCTGCCCGGTGGCGCATAGCGAGTACCTGCACTGGTCGGTCTTCGGCCATGCGGACGTGATGCGCGTGCTCCACGATCCCGGCACGTTCAGCAACGCGGTGTCCTCGCACGTTGCGGTGCCCAACGGGATGGATCCGCCCCGGCACACCGTGTTCCGCCACATCGTCGACCGCTATTTCACGCCCGAGGCCGTTGCGGCCTTCGAGCCGACCTGCTCGGTCATCGCCCGCGTGCTCGTGTCCGGGCTGCCCGACGGGGAGGCCGACGTGATGGCGCGGCTGGCCGAGCCGTTCGCGCAGCAGGTGCAGTGCGCGTTCATGGGCTGGCCGGGGTCGCTGCACGAGCCGCTCCGCAAGTGGGTGCGGCGCAACCAGCACGCCACCCTGTCGGGCGATCGTGAGGCGATGGCGGGCATCGCCCTCGAGTTCGACGGCTACATCCGCGCGCAGCTCGACGCACGGCGGCAGGCAGGCGACGCGGCTCCCGACGATGTGACGACGCGGCTCAGTCGCGAAGAGGTGGAGGGTCGCCCGATCACCGATGACGAGATCGTCAGCATCGTGCGCAACTGGACGGTCGGCGAACTCGGGACGATCGCCGCATCGGTCGGCATCGTCGCGCATTACCTCGCCACGCACCAGGACGTGCAGGCGCACCTGCGGAGCCACCGCGCCGACCTGGCCGCAGGTATCGACGAGATCCTCGCATCCACGCACCCCTGATCGCGAACCGGCGCATCACCACGTGCCCGGTGGCGATCGGCGGGCGGCCGCTCGAGGCGCGCGAGCGCGTCTCGATTCTGTGGGCGTCGGCCAATCGTGACGAGGAGGTCTTCGGCAACCCCGACGAGTTCCGTCTCGATCGGGACCCGTCGCTCAACCTGCTCTACGGATCGGGCATCCACGACTGTCCCGGCGCCCCGCTCGCGCGACTCGAGTTGCTCGTGGTCACGACCGCCCTGCTCGACGCCACGTCGGGTATCGAGCCGATCGACGACCAGCCCGCCACGCGCGCGCATTACCCGACCGGCGGCTTCACGAAGCTCCCGCTCCGCCTCACGAAACACCTGTCGTGAGCCGCTCGTAGCCGCCGGGCCTCGCCC
>JAEYZV010000234.1 GCA_023427865.1 Acidobacteriota bacterium | reverse complement strand
GCGCAGAGCAGGATGACCGGCGGCCAGGCGCCGTCGGGCACACACCTGCGCGTCGAGGGCGAGGCACGCGCGCCCGAAGAGGCCCTGGCGGCCATGGCGAAGCGACGCGCCGGGAGCCTGCTGCCGTACCAGGTCGCCTCCGACGACTTCGACGTGGCGTTCATCACGCCGGTGATGGCATACGCCGCGCGCCAGAACGGGACGGACTTCGGCAACTGGACGAGCTACGTCTCGGGTCTTCCACCGGTGCTGCTCGTGCGGGTCACACCCAAGCAGGCCGAGCGGTTCTGGACGACCGTCGCGCGCGGCGCCGCGATGACGCAGGGCATCGCGCTACCGGCGTTCAAGCACTTCAAGCCCGGGTTCCTGAGGATGCGCGTCACGTGCGACGGCACTGAGGTCGTGCCGATTCACCCCTTGCTGATCGAGCGTCCGATTTCGCCGACCGACGCGGTTCGCGAAGGGCTGTACGTGTTCGCCCCCGGCGATCTCGGGCCGCACTGCGGCGCGCTCGCGCTCGACGTGTACTCGGAGAAGGCTCCGGAACGTCGGGACACCGTTGTCGTCGATCCGCGCGTGCTGGAGCAGATTTCGCGTGACTTCGCCGAGTACCGCACGTTGATCAACCAGGCCGAGATGAGGCGCCGCGGGCGGCGGCGCCGATGGCCGGACTCGGAGCGCCGGCCTGGCCTCAACGATCTCGCGAAAGGACGTAGTCGGCGAGGCCCGTCAGCGCATCGCGTTCCCGGCTCGGCGGGAAGGCCGCGAGCTGGCGGCGGGCGGTCTCTGCGTACTCGGCGGCGCGGCGCGTGACTTGCGGCACGATGTCGTACTCGCGCAGCAGGCCCAGCAGCTGTCGCCACGCCTCGTCGGTGACGTCGGCGGCGCGAACGACCTTTTCGATGATCGGCCGTGCCCGTTCCGGGGCGCGATCGCGCAACAGGATCATGGGCAGCGTCAGCTTGCCTTCACGCAGGTCGCTGCCGATGGGCTTGCCGAGCGCCGTCTGGTCCGCCGTGTAGTCCAGCAGGTCGTCCACGAGCTGGAAGGCGGTGCCGAGGTTGAACCCGTAGTCCCAGAGCGCCTGCTCCTGCGCCGGCGACAGGGTGCCGATCATGCCGCCGATCTTCGACGCCCCGGCGAACAGGTACGCGGTCTTGCGGCGGATGATGTCGAAGTGCTCGTCCTCGGTGATTTCGACGTCGCCGTTCTTGGTGAGCTGGTAGAGCTCGCCCTCGATCATCTTGAGCGTGATGTCGCAGAGCACGCGCAGCACGTCGATGCGGTCGTACTCGAGCGCCATCCCGAGCGACTTGATGTACAGGTAATCGCCGAGCAGGACGGTGACCTCGTTCCCCCACCGCGAGTGCACCGCCAGGCGGCCGCGACGCAGTTCCGAGTCGTCGATGATGTCGTCGTGGACGAGCGTCGCGGTGTGGATGAACTCGATGACCGAGGCGTAGAGCACGGCCATATCACTGGACGCCTCTCCGCCGGCGAGGCGGCCCGCCATCAGCATCACCGCAGGGCGCACGCGCTTCCCGCCCGTGTTCTGCAGGTACCTGCCGATCTCGGGAATCAACTCGACGCGCGAGTCGATATGGCGAAGGAATGCCTGGTTGACGCGTTCCAGGTCGTCCCTGACGGGTTCGAACAGCTGCGCTAGATCAGGAGGTGACGAGGAAGGCTGCACGTGCAAAACCTCAGGAATCTCAACACATAGTGGTAGGCGTGTCAACGCGCCTACCTGTTGGGCTCGCGGCGGCCGAACACGGCGAGCGCATTGTTCATCGCCTGGGCTGCGGCATCCCCGACCGACAGGCCGCGGACCTCGGCCACGACCTCCAGCACGCGCGCCACCCGTGCGGGCTCGTTGCGTCCACCCCTCTGGGGCGCCGGCGACAGGTACGGACTGTCGGTCTCGACGAGCCACCTGTCGACGGGCACCCGCCGCGCCACCTCCCGCAACGCCTCCGCTCGCGGGAACGTGACGATGCCGGAGAACGAGACATGGAAGCCTCGCACGAGCGCGGCATCGGCCAGGGCCTGGTCCCCCGTGAAGCAGTGGAACACACCGCGCGCTCGTCCGGCCCCTGCGGTGTCGAGTACGGCGAGCGTATCGGCGTCGGCCTCTCGCGTGTGGATGACCACGGGCAGGTCGCGGTCCACTGCGAGCGCCACCTGCGCGCCGAACACGTCGCGCTGGACCTCCCGCGGCGCGAAGTCGTAGTGGTAGTCGAGGCCGATTTCGCCAAGGGCCACGGCGTCCACCGCGTCGAGCGCACCTTCCACGACGGCGCGCACCGACCCGAGTGGCACCTGCGAGGCGTGGTGCGGATGCACCCCGGCGGCGAACTGCAGCGCGGGCCAACGTCGGAGGAGCGCGGGCGCCCGCTCGAGCTCGGCGCGATTGCCGGCGTCGAGGATGCAGATGGCGCCCGTGACGCCGGCCTGCTGGGCACGGGTCACCACCGCATCGAGATCCTCCACGAATTGGTCGCCAGCAAGATGGCAGTGGGTGTCTATCAGCATGCGCTCTGGGCCTTCGTCAATCGGCCTTCGGCCGTCGCGCGACCAGGACACTGATGGGCCCGTTGTCCCGACCGGCCGACGACGTCGCCGTCGTGGCGAATGGCAGCGCTCGGAGAGCGGGCCCTACCGTACCGCGGGCCTTAGCGGACTCTCGTTCCCGGCGTTGGAGGCGTCTCGAAGCCGATGAGCTGCGCCTTGCCGTCGGTGTCGGCGGCGAGCACCATGCCGTGCGACACGCGCCCCATCATCGGGCGCGGCGCGAGGTTGGCCACGAAGACGATCGTGCGGCCCACGATGGCCTCCGGCGAGTAGGATTCGGCGATGCCCGCGAGGATGGTGCGCTCGGACTCGGGCCCATCCTGCACCGTCAGTTCGAGCAGCTTCTTCGACTTCGGCACGGCGGCGGCGGCAAGCACCTTCCCCACCTTCAATTCCACCTTGGCGAAGTCGTCGATCGTTATCGATGCGCTCTCGTCCGCGGGCGCGGCGGCAGGCGCCGCCGGCGCCGGCGTTGCCCCGGGCACGACGGCCGTCGTTCCGGCCGGGGGGGCCGCCGAGGGGGCG
>JAEYZV010000182.1 GCA_023427865.1 Acidobacteriota bacterium | reverse complement strand
TGGTCGGGGCGAGAGGATTTGAACCTCCGACCCCTCGGTCCCGAACCGAGTGCTCTACCAGGCTGAGCCACGCCCCGACAACCGGGAGAGTGTACCACAGCTCACGTTCGTCCCCGGCGCGCCGATTGCTCCCGTATGACCGGGATTTCCGCACTCAGCAGCATGGCCGCCGACAGCGCCCGGACCACGACGGATCGGACCACGGTCGCGATCGGCAGGGCGCTGCAGGAGAAGAAGAAGGAAGCCGCCGCGATGGTGCGGCTGATCGAGGCGGCCAGCACCGGCGGCAAGGGACAGCACGTCGACTATCGCGCCTGATCCGCGCGCGTCACCCGCTCCATGAGTGCTGCCGTGCTCTCGAGCGCGCCGTGCGCCGTGAGATCGGCGTGCAGCGGCGTCACCGAGATGCGGCCAGCCTTGACCGCCTCGTAGTCACTGTCGCCGCGCGGGGCCCAGTCCATGCGCCCCTCGTCCAGCCAGTAGTACGGCCGGCCCCAGGGGTCGTCCCGGCGCAGGACGTTCGTCGTATGCGTGCGCGCCGCCTGCACCGTCGTCGCCCACCCGGTCGGCACACCCTCCGGCACGTTCACGTTCAGCAGCACCCGCGGCGGCAGGCCCGTGGCCAACACCTCCCTGGCCACCGCGGCGCCGGCGCGCGCGGCATGCGAGAAGTCGTACTCGAGCGCGCGCTGCAGGGAGACGGCCACCGCAGGCACGCCGAGCAACACCCCCTCGAGCGCCCCACCCACCGTCCCCGAATACGTGACGTCGTCGCCCACGTTCCAGCCCTTGTTGATGCCGGAGACCACGAGGTCTGGCAGGCGGCCGTGCAGCACGGGCGCGACGCCGATGTTCACACAGTCGGCAGGCGTGCCGTCCACGGCGTGCACGTCGGCCGACAGCGTCCGCAGCCGCAACGGCCGGGCCAGCGTCAACGCATGGCCGATCGCGCTGGATTCGGTGAGCGGCGCGCAGACGACCACCCGCCCGAGCGCTCGCAACTCCGACGCGAGTGCCCGTATCCCCTCCGACTCGTACCCATCGTCATTCGTAAGCAGAATCGTACTCATGCACGGCCTTCGTCATCCGGCCTCCGGCCTTCGCGGGCCCGGCGGTCCACCTGTGACTCCCGACGTGTGACGTCCGGACCCGGCGTGTCCGTCGCCTCCCCCATGGCGTTCGCCATCCGTCGTTCCGACGTTCCGGTTGCCACGGACCGACGTTCCGGCGTTCGCCGTTTATGATCGCAGGGACATGCCCGGTCCGTTCGACGCCGTCCTGCTCGTCTCGTTCGGTGGCCCCCTGGGCCTCGACGACATCCGCCCGTTCCTGGCCAACGTCCTGCGTGGGCGGCACGTCCCGGCACAGCGGGTCGAGGAGGTGGCGCACCACTACGAGCAGTTCGGCGGGGTGTCGCCGCTCACCGAGTACACGATGGCGCAGGCCGCGGGACTCAGGCGCCACCTGCAGGCACGCGACCTCCCCCTGCCCGTGTACGTCGGCATGCGCAACTGGACCCCGCTGCTGCCCGACGTGCTTGCGCAGATGTCGCGCGACGGCGTGCGCCGCGCCATCGGCGTGCTTGCGGCAGCGCACCGCTCCTATTCGAGCTGCACGCAGTACCGCCACAACGTGCTGCAGGCGCGCGAGGCGGCCCATGCCGCGGGCTGCCGCCCGGTGGACGTCACGTATGTCGGCGACTGGCACCTGCACGACGGTTTCCTCATGGCCGTCGCCGATCGCGTGGTCGTCGCCCGGGACACGCTGCCGGCCCCGCTCAGGGACCGCGCGCGGCTCGTGTTCACGGCCCACAGCGTCCCTGCGGCCATGGCCGGCGCCGACACGTACCGGCAGCAGCTGCACGTCTCGGCCGCCGAAGTGGCCCGGCGCCTCGGCATGGCGGACTGGGCGCTGGTCTTCCAGAGCCGCAGCGGGAGGCCGGAGGATCCCTGGCTGGGACCCGACGTGAACGAGTACCTGCGCGCGGAGCACGCCACGGGAACCCTGGACGCGGTGCTGCTCTGTCCGATCGGGTTCGTCTGCGATCACATCGAGGTGCTGTATGACCTCGATCACGAAGCGAAGGCGACCTGCGACGACCTGGGGCTGCCGATGGCGCGCGCCTCGGCCGTCAACGCGCACCCGGCGTTCGTCGCGGCGATGGCCGACATGGTGGTGCGCACGTGGGAGACCTACAAGCGCGGGCGCCCGATCATGCTCGTGCACCCCGAGCAGCCGAACGCCCGCGAACTGCCGCCGCCCGTGCGACCGTGAGCAACGACAGGCCGACGGCCCGACGAAGGGCCACGGCCCCGCCGGCGAAGGCCGACCGACGGAGGCCGATGGTCGACCGACCGACGACGGCCTACGGGAGAAGGCCGACGGCCGACCGACGAAGGTCGGCGCTTACGCGTTCTGCGTCGCGCAGTACTTGTCGAACGCCGCGGTGAGCGCCTGCGCGATGCCGTCGGCGGAGTTCCCCTCGATCTGGTGGCGCTCCATCATGTACACGAGCTTGCCGTCACGCAGCAGGCCCACCGACGGCGACGAGGGCGGGTACCCGGTGAAGTAGGAGCGGGCGCGCTCGGTGGCTTCGATGTCGGCGCCGGCAAACACCGTCACCGCGTGGTCCGGCTTGGTCGCGTGCGCCATCGCGCGGGCGATGCCCGGCCGCGCCTTGCCGGCCGCGCACCCGCAGACCGAGTTCACCACCACCAGCGTCGTGCCCTGACGGGCCAGGGCGCCATCGACGTCGGCTGCCGAGCGCAGCTCCTCGAAACCCACCTGCGTCAGTTCATCGCGCATCGGCGCGATCAGGAATTCCGGGTACGGCATTTCTGCTCCTTCTCGGGACCGGAGTCCCGCTCTATCGTCACACCGCGACTGCGCGGCGTCGGGCAATGGCCGCGTCGTGGCGCGCGACCAGGTAGTCGATCCAGGGCACCCACGGATCGAAGCCGATGACGGCAGGCGCATCGGCGACGAAGTTCGAGAGCGCGTTCAGATCGTAGAAGTACGGCTGACCGTCACGGTCGTCGACGACGTATTCGACCCCGCCGACGTCGAAGCCGGCCGCGGTGGTCATCCGCAGCACGGCGTCGATGATCTCCTGGGGCGCGTCGGCCTGCACGGCGCGCGTCCCCGCCGCCGGCAGCGACACCGCGCAGTGTCCACCGAGCTCCACACCGCTGCCTGCGGCCTCCACCTCGGGGCGTTGGCACAGGTCAGCCGGGCACAGGTTGAAACTGTGACCACTCACCGGGATCGCGATCGCGTAGAGGTACCGGCCGTCCAGCACTTCGACGCGCGTGATGTGCCCGTCGCGCGCCGGGATGAACTCCTGCACGAGCGCCAGGTGATCCACGCCGAAGTCGAGGTGTCCCGCTCCGGCGGCCGCCTCGAGATCGGCGGCGCGGTCGAACCGCAGCACACCCGCGCCGCTCCCGCCGACGCTCGGCTTGACGACGACGGGCCAGCGAAGTCCCTCGCTGGCCGCCAGCGCTTCGCTCGCGGCGGCGATGACGCGGGTCCTCGGGAACGGCAGGCCGAGGTCCGCGAGCAGCGCCATCTGCCGGGCCTTCGAGATCTCGTAGCGGTACGCCTTCGACCCGTTGACGACCTGCACCCCGCCCGCTTCCATCGACTCGAGGAACTGCAGCGTCGCGAGAATGCCGTGCCCGTGCCCGCGCCGATCTGCCGACGGACTCATGCGGTTGACGAGCAGGTCGGGCGCTGCGGCGCGTGCCTCCGGATCGTGCTTCCAGTCGGGCACGAACCGCAACGCCGCGGCATGGCGCGTCCGGTAGGGTACCTGCCGGGCGTCGAGTCCCTCGAACAGCCGCGAGAACCACGCCGGATGTTCGTAGAGGACCTCGATCACTTCGACTGCTCCTTCAGCAGTTCGGCCGCCTCGTCGTGGCCCTCGGGGACGTCGACGGGCCCCTTGTAGCGCGCGTACAGGTAGAACCCCGCGAAGATCACCACGATCAACCCGAGCGACAACCACTTCGGGATCTCGAAGTGGACGTACCCGAGCTGGTGCAGGTACTCGACCAGCAGCTTGATGCCGACCCACGCGATGATGACGAAGGCCCCGTCCACGAGCGGCGGGAACCGCTGCACCACCACGAGCAGCTGGCCGATCAGCAGCCGCATGGCGACGATGCCGAGGAGACCGCCGGTGACGATCACCCACAGCTTGGGCGACATCGCCACGGCGATGAGGATCGAGTCGATCGCGAACACGATGTCGGTCAGCTCGACCTTGATGACGGTCGTCCAGAACGCGCTCAGCCCGAACCAGCTGGTGGCCGGCTTGATCGCCATGCGCTCCTCGTGGCTCCCGCCCCGGAAGTGCTGGAACGGCAACCAGAGCAGGTACGCCGCGCCGACCAGCTTCACCCACGCCAGCTGGATCATGAAGGCGGCAAACACCGTCGCCAGCCCTCGGAAGACGAAGGCGCCGAGGATGCCGTACCGCAGCGCCTTGCGCTGCTGATCGCGGGGCAACGCCAGCACCAGGATGGCGAGGACCAGCGCGTTGTCGGCGCTGAGCACACCCTCGAGCAGCACCAGAAGGCCGATGGTCAGGAGGTCGGAAGGCGCGAAGTCCACGATGCCTCAGCGCGCCACGCCCGCAGGACGCCATGTCCGCGGCAGGCACAGATCTTCAGTATGAAGCAACCTTCCGTGCTTCGCCTATCCGTATCGCTGTGGTGCCCGGCCGGGGAGGCCTTCCATGCCTCGGCTCGACGCAGCACGTTGACACGATGCGTATCAATGCGTACACTCGCCATGTGTCAACGCCTGGCGATCGGAACCGGGGAGGGGCACCGATGCCGCAGGACGACTTCATCCTGATCAGCGTCGCGGCCCGCCATCTCGGGATGCACCCGCAGACGCTGCGCAAGTACGAGCGGCTCGGCCTGGTGCGCCCGTCGCGCACGCTCGGCAGCATGCGCGTCTACTCGCGCGACGAGCTCGATCGCCTGCGGACCATCAAGCACCTCGTCGATGAAGCCGGCATCAACCTGGCCGGGGTGCAGCGCCTGCTGGAGGTCGTCGACGTGCTCCGCCGCATCCGACCGATCACGAGCGGCAACGACTGGTCGCGGGCGTCCGTGCGCCGCCTGACGCAGGAACTGGACCGCCTGGGCGCGATGCTCGGGCTCGAGGAGGAGGCCTGATGGAGTTTCGCGACTACTACGCGACGCTGGGCGTGGCCAAGACCGCCTCCGCGAAGGAGATCAAGGCGGCGTTCCGCAAGCTCGCCCGCAAGCACCATCCCGACGTCAACCCGGGCAACAGTGCGGCCGAGGCGAGGTTCAAGGAGATCAACGAGGCGTACGAGGTGCTCGGGGACGCCGACAAGCGGCGCAAATACGACGAACTCGGGGCCAACTGGAAGGCCTACGAGCAGGCGCAGCGCGCCGGTGTCGACCCGGGACCCGGCGGCAGCCCGTTCGGTGCCGGCGCCGGCTGGCCGTTCGGCGGCGCGCCTGGCGCGCAAGGCGGCTACCGGCAGGTTTCGCCCGAGGAATTCCAGGAGATGTTCGGCGGCGGCGGTGGTGGTGGCTTCTCGGACTTCTTCACGACGTTCTTCGGCGGCGAGCCCGGCGGACCGCGCACGCGGTCGCGGGGCCGGCGGAGCACCCCGCCGCCGCAGCCGGAGTACGAGCTGCCCATCACGCTCGAGGAGGCCTTCGCCGGCACGACGCGAAAGGTGACGCTCAGCGGCCCGGAGGGCGAGCGCACGATGGAGGTGCGCTTCCCTGCCGGTATCCGCGACGGGCAGAAAGTGCGCGCCGCGTCCGGCGGCGGCGACGTGTTCTTCCGGGTCCGGATGGCGCCGCATGCCCGCTTCGAGCGGCGCGGCGACCACGACCTCGCGATGCGCGTGCCGGTGGCCGTACCGGTGGCCGTGATTGGCGGCGAGCTCGACGTCCAGCCGCTGGTCGGCAACCGCATCCGCACGCGCGTGCCCCCGGGCACCAGGCACGGCGCAGTCCTCCGGCTGCGCGGACACGGCATGCCGATCCTCGGCAAGGCCGGAGAACGAGGCGACCTGCTGGTCACGCTGGAGCTCCAGGTGCCCACGGAGTTGTCGCCGGAGGAACGCCGCCACTACGAGGCGCTGGCGGCGTTGCGCACACAGCCCGCGTAACGCGCAGGCGACATACGCGGCAGCCTGCGGCACCGCCGCACC
The DNA here is from genome assembly GCA_023427865.1 of Acidobacteriota bacterium. GTDB lineage: Bacteria > Acidobacteriota > Vicinamibacteria > Vicinamibacterales > Vicinamibacteraceae > Luteitalea. The sequence goes on along the minus strand of JAEYZV010000182.1, from coordinate 4,606 downwards.
GATCGACTCGACATCGACCCGGGGAAGACATGAACCTGAACCGACTGACCGAAAAAGCCCAAGAAGCCGTCGTCGCGGCGCAGCAGCTGGCGACGCGTCTCAATCACACGCAGATCGATCCCGAGCACCTGCTCGTGTCGCTGGTGACGCAGCAGGGCGGGATCGTCCCGTCCGTGCTGCGCAGGATGCAGGTCGATCCGGCGGCCCTGCAGCGCACGCTCGAGGCGGACCTGGACAAGCGCCCGAAGGCCTACGGCGGCAGCGAGGCCGGCATCGGCCCGCGGCTGCGTGCGACCTTCGACGCGGCCGAGAAGGCCGCCACGCAGCTCAAGGACGAGTACCTCAGCACCGAGCACTTCCTCCTCGCCATCGCCGGTGAGGGCGGCCGCACGTCGGCGGCATCGGCGCTGCAGGCCGTCGGCGCGACGCGGGAGCGCATCCTCGAGACGCTCGTCGAGGTCCGCGGCACGCAGCGCGTGACCGACCAGACGCCCGAAGGCAAGTACGAGGCGCTCGAGAAGTACGGACGTGACCTGACCGCTGCGGCACGCAACGGCAAGCTCGATCCGGTCATCGGTCGGGACGACGAGATCCGGCGCGTGATCCAGGTGCTGTCACGCCGCACGAAGAACAACCCGGTGCTCATCGGCGAACCCGGCGTCGGCAAGACCGCCATCGTCGAAGGGCTCGCCCAGCGCATCATCCGCGGCGACGTACCCGAGGGACTGAAGAACAAGCGTATCGTCGGCCTCGACATGGGATCGCTGGTGGCCGGCGCGAAGTACCGTGGCGAGTTCGAGGAACGGCTCAAGGCGGTGCTGCAGGAGATCGTGAACGCGCAGGGCGAGATCGTCCTGTTCATCGACGAACTGCATACGGTGGTCGGTGCCGGGGCCGCGGAGGGTTCGCTCGACGCCTCCAACATGCTCAAGCCGATGCTCGCCCGCGGCGAGTTGCACACGATCGGCGCCACGACCCTGGACGAGTACCGCAAGCACATCGAGAAGGACGCGGCACTCGAACGCCGGTTCCAGCCGGTGCTCGTCGGCGAACCGTCGGTCGAGGACACGATCAGCATCCTGCGGGGCCTGCGCGAGAAGTACGAGTTGCACCACTCGGTCCGGCTGAAGGACGCCGCGCTGGTGGCGGCGGCGGTACTGAGCCATCGCTACATCTCCGACCGCTTCCTGCCCGACAAGGCCATCGACCTGGTCGACGAGGCCGCGTCGCGCCTGCGGATGGAGATCGACTCCATGCCGGCGGAGCTCGACGAAGTATCGCGGCGCATCATGCAGCTCGAGATCGAGCGCGAGGCGCTGCGCAAGGAGACCGACCAGGCGTCGCAGGAGCGGCTCACGAAGCTCGAACGCGAACTTGCCGACCTCAAGGAAGATCGCACGCGCCTGCAGTCGCAGTGGGAGCAGGAGAAGGCCGCCATCCAGGCCACGAGCACGATCAAGGCCGAGATCGAGCAGGTGCGCCTCGACATCGAGCGCGCACAGCGCGAGGGCGACTACGCGCGCGCGTCGGAGCTGCAGTACGGCCGGCTGCCGGACCTCGAGCGGCGCCGGGAGGCTGAAGAGGCACGCCTCGAAGGGCCGCAGCAGGGACCGCGGATGCTGAAGGAGGAAGTCGACGAGGAGGACATCGCCGAGGTGGTGAGCAAGTGGACGAACATCCCGCTCAGCCGGCTGATGGAGGGCGAAGTCCAGAAGCTCGTGCACATGGAGGAACGGCTCCACAAGCGCGTCGTCGGCCAGGACGAGGCGGTGCGCGCGGTGGCCAGCGCGATTCGCCGCGCCCGCGCCGGCCTGCAGGATCCGAACCGGCCGCTCGGCAGCTTCATCTTCCTGGGACCGACGGGTGTCGGCAAGACGGAGCTCGCCCGCGCGCTTGCCGAGTTCCTGTTCGACGACGAGCAGGCCATGGTGCGCATCGACATGTCCGAGTACCAGGAGAAGCACGCGGTGTCGCGGCTCATCGGCGCGCCCCCGGGGTACGTCGGGTATGACGAGGCCGGGCAGCTCACCGAGGCGGTCCGCCGCCGGCCATACGCGGTGGTGCTCTTCGACGAGGTCGAGAAGGCACACCCCGAGGTGCTCAACGTGCTGCTGCAGGTGCTCGACGACGGCCGCCTCACCGACGGGCGCGGCCGCACCATCGACTTCAAGAACGTCGTGGTCATCATGACCTCGAACCTCGGAAGCCAGTACATCGCGGAGCGCGCGATGCGTGAAGGCACGATCGACGAGGGGACGCGGCGCGAGGTGCTCGACGCGATGCGGCAGCATTTCCGGCCGGAGTTCATCAACCGGATCGACGAGGTCATCGTGTTCCACCCGCTGGGCCGCGAACACATGGGCCGGATCATCGATCTGCAGATGGCCAGGCTGCTCGCCCGGCTCGAGGAGCGGAAGATCACGCTGCACCTCAGCGACGCGGCGCGCCAGGCGCTGATCGAGGAGGGGTACGATCCGCTGTACGGCGCCCGACCGCTCAAGCGGACCCTGCAGCGGCGTGTGCTCGACCCGCTGGCGATGGCGGTGCTGCAGGGCGAGTTCCGCGAAGGCGACGAGGTGTCGCTCGACGTGGTGGATGGCGCCCTGACGTTCGAGAAGCGGCAGGCCGTCGTCCACTGAGCGGAGTGGCGGGATGATACGTCCGTCGCACCTGATGGCGTTGCTGGCGCTCACGGCCTGCGCCGGTGCGCAGGAGTCGTTCTCCATGCAACGCGAAGCGATGGTCCGCGAGCAGATCGAGGCGCGTGGGGTGAAGGACCCGCGCGTCCTCGACGCCCTCAGGCGCGTTCCCCGGGAGCGCTTCGTCGCGGCCGGGTCGGAATCGCTCGCGTACACCGACTCGCCGCTCGCGATCGGCCATGGCCAGACGATCTCGCAACCCTACATCGTGGGGGTGATGAGCGAGGCGGCGGCCATCGGCGCCGACGACGTGGTGCTCGAGATCGGCACCGGGTCGGCCTACCAGGCGGCCGTGCTCGGCGAACTCGCGCGCGAGGTCTACACCATCGAAATCGTCCCGGCCCTGGCGCAGCGGGCCGAGGCGCTGCTGCGCGAGCTGGGGTACCGGAACGTGCACACCCGGCTCGGTGACGGCTACGCCGGCTGGCCGGAGCATGCGCCGTACGACGCCATCGTGGTCACCGCGGCGCCGCCCACGGTGCCCGAGACGCTCCGGCAGCAGCTCGCTGTGGGGGGACGACTCGTCGTGCCCGTGGGCACGGCCGACCAGGAACTGATCGTGATCGAGCGCACCGCCGACGGCTTCCGCGAACACCGCCTGATGCCGGTGCGCTTCGTGCCGATGGTGCCGGGGCCGAAGTAGGTCCGCTAGGGCCGGTTCATCGCGCCGAGGAAGTCGGCGTTGCTCGGCGTCTTGGACAGCTTGTCGATGAGCAACTCCATCGCCTCGGTCGGCGACAGCGGATTGATCACCTTGCGCAGCACCCAGATGCGGTTGAGGTCTTCCTTCGGGATCAGGAGTTCTTCCTTGCGCGTGCCGCTCTTCTGGATGTCGATGGCCGGGAACACGCGCTTGTCCACGAGCTTGCGATCGAGGTGGATCTCCATGTTGCCGGTGCCCTTGAACTCCTCGAAGATCACTTCGTCCATGCGCGAGCCGGTGTCGATGAGCGCGGTGGCGATGATGGTCAGCGAGCCGCCTTCCTCGACGTTGCGGGCCGCACCGAAGAAGCGCTTCGGCTTCTGGAGGGCGTTGGAGTCGACACCACCCGAGAGCACCTTGCCGGACGGCGGCACCACGCTGTTGTAGGCCCGTGCGAGGCGCGTGATCGAGTCGAGCAGGATGAGCACGTCCTTCTTGTGCTCGACGAGGCGCTTGGCCTTCTCGATGACCATCTCGGCGACCTGCACGTGGCGCTGCGCAGGCTCGTCGAACGTCGACGAGATCACCTCGCCACGCACCGACCGCTGCATGTCGGTGACCTCCTCGGGCCGCTCGTCGATGAGCAGCACGATCAGGTAGACCTCGGGATGGTTCTGCACCACCGACTGCGCGATGTTCTGTAGCAGCATCGTCTTGCCGGTGCGCGGTGGCGCGACGATCAGGCCGCGCTGCCCCTTGCCGATCGGCGTCATCAGGTCCAGCACGCGCGCCGACAGGTTCTCCTTGGAGGTCTCGAGCGAGAACCGCGCCTGCGGGTACAGCGGCGTGAGGTTCTCGAAGAAGATCTTGTTGCGCGCGAACTCGGGCGCCTCGAAGTTGACGGCCTCCACCTTGATCAGCGCGAAATAGCGCTCGCCGTCCTTCGGGGGGCGGATCTGGCCGCTGACCGTGTCACCGGTCTGCAGATCGAACTTGCGGATCTGCGAGGGCGAGACGTAGATGTCGTCGGGGCCGGCCAGGTAGTTGTAGTCGGGCGCGCGGAGGAATCCGAACCCGTCTGGCAGCACCTCGAGCACGCCTTCCGAGAAGATGAAGCCGCTCTGCTCGGTCTGCGCCTTGAGGATCTGGAAGATGAGTTCCTGCTTGCGGAGGCCGGTGGCGCCGACGACGCCGAGATCCTGGGCCACCTGCATCAGGGCCTGGATGTTCATCTCCTTCAGCTGACCGATCCGCAGTGCGGCCT
>JAEYZV010000108.1 GCA_023427865.1 Acidobacteriota bacterium | reverse complement strand
CAACTTGCCTTGCCACGGTCCGTGGCCGCGGCCGTGCGTCTCCCGATTCGTGCCCCCGACCCACCGGACGGAGCGGTGCGTGCGGCCTTCGGACACGTCCGGCTGCTCTACATCCCCGTGCGGCTCGACGGACTGGTCGTGGATTCAGTCGTCGACTTCCACCTGTACCTCCAGACCTCGCCGGGTCACTTCGTGCTGTTCCGCGGGCCGGACCTCGAGTTCACCAGCGCGCACCATGCGCGGCTGCTCGCCAACCGCGTCGACATGCTCTGGCTGAAGGGCGACGAGCGCCGCCGCTACGAGCAGTACGTCGAGAAGCACCTCGAGACGCTGCTGGCCAATCCGCAGATCGCCACGCCACGCAAGGCGGAGCTCCTGCAGTCGGCCGCGCAGGCCACGCTCGAATCGGTGATGGTCGATCCGCGGCACACCGACGCCGTGCCACGGACCCGGCGCGTCGCGCAGCAGACCGTGCAGCTGATCGTGCGCGAGCAGGAAGCGATCGGGTACATGGCGGCACTGATGGCGCGCGACTACGACACGGTGCGCCATTCGATGAACGTCAGCGTGTTTGCGACCGGACTCGCGCATGCCGCGGGCGTCCGCGATCCCGCCGACCTGCGTGATCTGGCGCTCGGCGCCCTGCTGCACGACGTCGGCAAGAGCGAGCTGCCCCGCGAGTTGATCGTCAAGCCCGGCGCGTACACCGAGGAGGAGATGGAGCTGATGCGCACGCACGTCCTGCGGGGCGAACACATCCTCCAGCGGGACGGCCGCATGGGCGCGCTCGGGATGGTGGTGGTGTCGCAGCACCACGAACGGCTCACCGGCAGCGGCTACCCACGCCGCCTGAACAAGCCGCACATCCACCTGTTCGGCCGCATCGCCGCGATCGCCGACGTCTACGACGCGATGACCAGCGACCGCAGCTACCAGCGCGCGATGAAGCCGGCCGACGCGCTGCACCTGATGTCGACGCACCTCGCGTCGCACTTCGACAGGCAGTTGCTGACGCAGTTCGTCAGGACGCTCCGCGCCCCGGTCGCGGCGGCATAGCCGCGGCACCTCGGTCCGGGACGGGATTCAGCCTTCATCGCTCCTCCGGGCGGGTAGCCGCCGGACTCCGTCCGGCCGGCGGAGCATCTTTCGGGCGTAGCCGCCGACTTCGTCCGGCGGGCGGAGATCACCGAGCATCGGGCGACGGGACGCCTGCACCACTGCGTCCCTCCGGTGTTCGACGTCCAACGTTGCGACGTTCGGCGTCTTGACGGTCCGACGTTCTGACGTTCCGACGTTCGGCGCTACAGTGCTCCCCCATGCTGCGTTGCCCCTGGTGCGGCACCGACCCGCTCTACGTCGCCTACCACGACGAGGAATGGGGCGTACCGGTCCACGACGACCGTGCGCTCTTCGAACTGCTGATCCTCGAAGGCGCGCAGGCCGGCCTGAGCTGGATCACGATCCTGCGCAAGCGCCCCGCCTATCGCACCGCGTTCGACGGCTTCGACATCGCCACGGTCGCCGGGTACACGGCCGCTGACGAGGCGCGCCTGCTCGCCAATCCCGGCATCGTCAGGAACCGGCTCAAGATCGCTGGCGCCATCCGCACGGCTCGCGCCGTCCTGGCTCTGCAGGACCGGCACGGGTCACTCGATGCTTTCCTGTGGCAGTTCGTGGACGGACAGCCGAAGGTCGGCCACTGGTCGAGCCTGGCCGACGTCCCGACCCGCACGCGCGAGGCCGAGGCGATGAGCAAGGCCCTCCAGAAGGCCGGTGCCACGTTCGTCGGTCCGACGATTTGCTACGCCTTCATGCAGGCCGCCGGACTGGTGGACGACCATCTCGTCACATGCTGGAAGCGAACCAACAGACGAGCCAACCTTTCCCCCTGATTCCTCGTCTAATGCGGCAATCCACCGTGCGAACGCTGCTGCCCTGCCTCTTGCTGACGTGCTGCGTCAGCGGCTGCACGACCGGACGCGCCCAGGCGCCCGCGTCAGGCGTGCGGCCGACGACGACAGCGACCACTGCCGTCGTCGAACGGCGCGACGTCACCCACGTGCTCCGGCTGCACGGCACGGTCGAGGCCCAGAATGCCCTCGCCGTCGTCGTGCCGCGCATCATGGGGCAGCAGCAGAACCAGAGCATCAACGCCCTCGTGGTGACACGGCTGGTGGCTAACGGGACGCGCGTGAAGGCGGGCGACCTGCTCGTCGAGTTCGACCGCCAGGCCCAGCTCAATTCGGCCCTCGAGAAGAAGGCGGAGTTCCGCGACCTGTCCGAGCAGGTCCGCAAGAAACTGGCCGAACAGGCGGAGCAGCGCGCCAAGGACGACACCGAACTCAAGGCCGCCGAGAACGCGCTGGCGCTCGCCCGCCTCGAGGTCGACAAGAACCCGATGTTGCCCAGGATCGAGGCCGAGAAGAACCTGCTGCTGCGCGAGGCCGCGGAAGCCGAGCTGTCGCAGCTGCGGCGCACCTATCAGTTGAAGCTCACGGCCGCCCGCGCTGAAGTGCAGACGCTCGAGGTGCGCCGCGACCGTGCCAAGCGCGCGTGGGAGCACGCCGAGGCCAATGCGGAGCGGCTGCTGATCCGGTCGCCCATCGAAGGTCTCGCCGTACTGCGGACGATCTGGAAGGGCGGACGGATCGGTGAACCGCAGGAGGGCGAGGAAGTGCGCACCGGCCTCGGGCTGATGGACGTGGTGGCCGAGGGGGCGATGCGCGTGCGCGTCAAGTTGAACCAATCGGATCTGCCGGGCATGACCGTGGGACTGCCGGCCGACATCACGCTCGATGCCTACCCCGCGAAGAGGTACACGGGCCGTCTCGATCTCCTCGCGCCGGTCGCTACACCCGGCATGTCCGACAAGGTCCGCACGCTGACTGCCCAGTTCTCGGTCGAGGGCGGGGACGCCACGCTCACGCCCGACCTGTCGGCCGCGGTCGACGTGCGTCTCGGCAACTGGAGCGGGGTGCTGACGGTACCCCGAACGGCGATCACGTGGCGTGGCGGCGCTGCCGGCGTCTCGGTCGGCGGGCAGTGGCGCGCGGTCACGCTGACGGCGCTCACCGCCGCGGATGCCGTCATCGCGGAAGGCGTGTCGGCCGGCGAACGGGTCGACCTGCAGGGAGAGTCCCGCTCATGACCCGGCAGCGGCGTTACCGTCGGGCCATCGTCGCAGCCAGCCTGCTGGTGGCGGGGGCCGTGGTCACGTGGCAGGCGGTGGGCGGGGGCGCGGCGGCCGCGCTCGACTCGGAGACCGTGGAGGTGACGCGGGGGACGTTCCTGGATCGCGCCACGATTCGCGGCGAGATCAAGGCATTGCGCTCACAGTCGTTGACCGCGCCATCCGACGCCGGCGAATTGCGCATCCTGGAACTGGCTCCCAACGGCTCCAACGTGAAGAAAGGCGATGTCGTCATCGCCTTCGACCGGACCGCGCTCAAGCAACGTTTCGACGAGAAGCAATCCGACCTGCGCGCCTCGCGCGCGGAGATCGCCAAGGCCGACGCGGAAGGGCGCCTCAAGCTGGAAGAGTTCACGACGGGGCGCGTCACGGCGGAGTTCGACGTCGAACGCGCCAAGCTCGACGTCAAGGCGGGCGAACTGCAGTCGCGGTTCGACGAACAGAAGGCACGCCTTGGTCTGTCCGACAAGGAGCAGAAGCTGGTCGAGACCGACACGGTCCTCGACAGCGGCCGCCGGGTCACCGCGGCAACCGTCGGCGGGCTCGAGGGCAAGGTCGAACGGGCCCTTGCGGAAGTGGGCCGGACGTCACGCGGCCTGAACGCTCTGGTCATCCGCGCGCCCACCGACGGCGTGATGGTCGTCCTCGAGAACTGGCGTGCCGGGCAGTTCGGTCAGGGGACGCGGCCGTTCCAGGTGGGCGACGCTGCCTGGGCAGGTGCACAGATCGCCGAGTTGCCCGATCTCGCGTCGGCGCGCATGACGGCGGTCGTCGATGAAGTCGATCGCAGCCGACTGGTGCTCGGACAGGAGGCGACGGTTCGCGTCGACGCGCTCAGCGACACCGAACTGACGGCACGGCTCGTCTCGATAGGCACCATCGCCAAGCTGGATTTCTCGGCCGGTTGGCCACCAAAGCGCGGCTTCGAGGTCGTACTCGAACTGACGCGGCACGAGGCCCGGCTCCGCCCGGGCATGACCGCGGTTGCGCGCGTGGCCGTGGGGCGGCACGAGAATCAGGTACTCGTCCCGTCGCGGGGCCTGTTCACTCACGGCGGCCGTCCCTTGGCGTACGTGGTCACGCCGCGAGGCCTCGAGCCGCGGTACGTGAGCGTGGCCTATCGCACCGACGATGTCACCGCCGTGGCGTCGGGGCTGCAGCCCGGTGAGCGCGTGACCGTCGCCGCGCCGCCCGATGCCGACGTGCTGCTCGCCGCACTCAGGGACGATACGCCATGATCCGCCTTCGTGACGCGCGGCTCGTCGTCATCGCCGCGCTCGCGGCAAGCGCCTGTGGGACCGCCTCCGGCCGCGAGGAGATGCCGACGACGACCGTGCAGCGGAGTGACGTCAGTGCCGACATCCACACCGCCGGAGAGTTCGTCGCCACACGCTCGCAGCTGGTGACCGCGCCGGCCGTCGGCGGCAACCTGCGCCTCGTGCAGCTCGCGCCGACGGGCTCGCGTGTGGCCGAGGGCGCGGTCGTGATGCGCTTCGACACGGCCGAACAGGAGTTCGCGCTGGAGACGAGCGACAGCGAGCTCAAGGAAGCCGAGCTCGAACTCCAGAAGCTCGACGCCGACCGGGCCGTGCAGGCGGCGCAGGACGAGGTCAACCTGCTCAAAGCACGATTCGACGTCCGGCGCGCCGAGCTCGACGTCACGACCAACGAGTTGCTGGCCGAAGTCGACGCGCGCAAGAACCAGCTGACCCTCGAAGAGGCCCGCCGCAAGCTTGCCCAGATTCAGGAAGACGTGCAGTCGCGCGCCAAGACGGGACAGGCGGCACGTGCCGTCGCCGAGGAGAAGCGGCAGAAGGCCGTCCTGGCGCGAGAACGTGCTCAGACTGCCATCGAGCAGATGACCGTCCGCGCGCCGTTTGCCGGGATCGTCGCGGTGCGGCAGAACATGGACGCGTCCGGAGGCTTCGGCTACCCCGGGATGTCGCTCCCCGACTACCGCGAGGGCGACAACGTGTCGCCGGGTCGGCCGGTGCTCATGGTGCTGGACCCGTCGGGGATCCAGGTTCGCGCGCGCGTGGCCGAATCGCTGGCCACCTCGGTCGCCGTCGACCAGAAAGCCGAGGTGCAGCTCGACGGGAGTGCCAGGGAGCCCATGCCGGCGACGGTGAGCGCGGTGTCGGGGATGGCCGACCGCGGACCGTTCTGGCGTGCCAGCACGCAGCGCGAGTTCGACGTGACCTTCGCAATGGCCGCGATGCCCGAAGGCATCGAAGCGGGCCGCACGGCGCGCATCCGTATCGAAGGCACACCGCTCCGGAACGTGCTCTCGTTGCCGCGGCAGGCCGTGTTCGATCGGGACGGCACGCCAACGGTGTTCCTCCGACAGGACGGCCGGTTCGTGCCGACGCCGGTGAAGATCGTCGGCCGAACGCAATCGCGAGTCGTGGTGGACGGCCTGCAGGACGGCGCACTCGTGGCACTCCGCGACCCCGCGGTCGTCGACAGCGACGTGCCGTCCCCCACGGCTGCACCCACCGCAGGAGGGCCGCGATGAACGCTCCCGCCTCGGCACACCGGCGTCGCTTCTCGTGGGCGTCGCGGCTCGGGCCCGACATGCGGATGGGCCTCGAGAACCTGCTCGCCCACAAGCTGCGCTCGCTGCTGACCATGCTGGGCATGATCTGCGGCGTGGCTGCCGTCGTCGCGATGCTGTCGATCGGCGCGGGCGCGCAGCAGCAGGTGATGGCGTTCATCGAGAACCTCGGCGTCCGCAATCTGATCATCGAGGCACGTGAAGCCACCGACTGGCAGACGATGAACAAGATGCGCGCGATCTCGCCGGGGCTCACCTTCAACGACATGCGTCTGGTGCAGGCCAATGTCCCCGCGATCTCGGCCCTGTCGCCGCGCAAGCGGTTCACGCCGACCGCACTGCTGCCGCGCCCCGGCCGCGACATGCCGGTGGTCTTCGGCGTGGCCCCCGAGTATCAAGCCATTGCCGGCCTCGACATCGCCGACGGCCGATTTTTCGACGACGACGACACCCGCCGAGCCGCACCAGTGGCAGTGCTCGGCGACGGCATCGCCGACGCGTTGTTCCCGAACTCGTCTCCGGTGGGGCAGCACATCAAGGTGAACGAGCAATGGCTGCGCGTCATCGGCGTCACGAGGCCTCAGATGACGGCGCCCCGGGGGACGGCGGGCCTGCCGGCCGACGATCGCAACAACCTGATCTACGTGCCGGTGTGGACCGCGATCCTCAGGCTCGAAGACCAGACGAGCGCCTTCAAGGACGAGATCGACGGCCTGTTCGTGCAGGTGGCCAACACGGATGCGTCGCCGATTGCCGCCGAGGCGATTCGCGGCCTGCTGGACGAAACGCACCGCCGCGCCGGCGACTACAGCCTCGTCGTCCCCGCCGAACTGCTCGCCGAGCAGCGCCGCACCCAGCAGATCTTCCAGATGGTGATGGTCGCCATCGCCTCGATTTCGCTGCTGGTCGGCGGCATCGGCATCATGAACATCATGCTGGCCAGCGTGCTCGAGCGCACGCGCGAGGTGGGCGTCCGGCGGGCC
>JAEYZV010000590.1 GCA_023427865.1 Acidobacteriota bacterium | reverse complement strand
TTGGCGGCCGATGCGCCGGGCGAGTCTCCCTGGCGCGCACCGGCCGCACGAAGACCCGACGCTCGTGCCATCGGCCCCGCCAGTCCTGCGACAACCATGCATCGACGCACGCTTCGTCGTCGCGCGTCACTGCCAACGCTTCGGCGACGGCAGACGGGGCGCATCGGCCACTCGCGGTGTCGGCAGCCGACGTCGGCCTGCAGGTCATGCGGGCGCGAAGCCCGGTCGCGAGGTCCACGAGGCCGTCGGGTGTCTCGATGAGGCGTCCACCACGCGGCGGGCCACCGGCCCACGACACGGACGAGTGCGTCATGCCTCCGCGTTGAGCAAGGGGCTCGCCAGCCCCTGCCGTGGCCAATCGCGCCTGATTGATGACGAGCGTCCCGCGCCCGCTGCCGAAACTGCGCACCAGCGCGCTGCGTATGGCGCAGGAACTACGACGCGGACCGCCCCGAGCGCCTCGCTCGCGCGTGTAGAATCACGGGTTGATGCTGCGCTTTCTCACGGCAGGTGAATCTCACGGGCAGGCCCTCGTCGCCATGGTGGAAGGCCTGCCGGCCGGCCTCCCGATCGACCAGGACGCCCTCGCACGCGATCTCCGTCGTCGCCAGCTGGGTTACGGGCGCGGACGACGCATGCAGATCGAGACCGACACGGCGGAGATCCTGAGCGGCGTCCGGAAGGGACAGACGCTGGGCAGCCCCGTAGCGCTGTTGATCCGCAATCGCGACTGGAAGAACTGGCAGCAGACGATGCACGTCGGGCCGGAGGCACCGCCCGACGCCACCGGCGCCCGGCGCGCGCCGGTCACGCGGCCGCGGCCCGGACACGCCGATCTGGCTGGCGCGCTGAAGTACGACCGTGACGACATGCGCGACATCCTGGAGCGCGCGAGCGCACGGGAGACCGCTGCACGCGTCGCCGCCGGCGCCCTCGCCCGTCAACTGCTCGCGGCCCTGGACATTCGTGTCGTCAGCCATGTCGTGACCCTCGGCGCCGTGAGCGTGCCCGATCCGCTCTCGGTTCCGTTCGAGCGGATTGCCGCGATCGACGACGATGCGCCGCTGCATTGTGTGGACGAGATGCTGCAGCAGCAGATGATCGAGGCGATCGACGCCGCTCGCGCTGCCGGCGACACGCTCGGCGGAGCGTTCGAAGTGGTGGTGCGCGGTCTGCCCGCCGGACTCGGTTCCTATGTCCAGTGGGACCGCAAGCTCGACGGGCGCCTGGCGCAGGCCATCATGTCGATTCCGGCCATCAAGGCCGTCGGGATCGGCAAGGGGGTCGGCGTGGCGTCGGTGCCGGGTTCGCGGGTCCACGACGAGATCGTGTTGCCGCAGGGTGACGCCGTGGCATCGCCGCTCGGCGTGGCGCGACCGACCAACAGGGCGGGCGGCCTCGAGGGCGGCGTGACCAACGGCGAGGACCTGCGGGTGACCGGCTACATGAAGCCGATCTCGACGCTGATGAAGCCGCTCCGATCGGTGGACCTGCAGACGATGCAGGAGTCGCCGGCCGCGATCGAGCGGAGCGACGTCTGCGCCGTGCCCGCGGCGGCGGTGGTCGCCGAGGCGATGGTCGCGTTCGTGCTCGCCGACGCGGTCATCGAGCGTTTCGGTGGCGACACACTGGACGATATCCGCGCGCAGCTGGCACGCGTGCAGCAACGTGTGCAGCAGCGGTTCCACCCGGCGCCGACCGGCGCGTGACCCGATGCGCCGGCCCATCCTGCGCTACGGCGATCCGCTGCTCCATCGCAGGGCCGCCCCCGTGGAGGCCGTCACGCCGGCGATCGAGACATTGATCGACGACATGCGCGAGACGATGCACGGGGCCGCAGGCATTGGGCTGGCCGCGCCGCAGGTCGGCGAGTCGCTGCGCCTCTGCCTCGTCGATCTCTCCGCCGGCCGCCGCCCCGATCAGTTGCTCGTGCTGATCAACCCCGAGATGATCACCTGCGAAGGGATGCAGTTGAAGGAAGAGGGATGCCTCAGCGTCCCCGGCATCGAGGCCACGGTCGCCCGCCCGCTGAAGGTGTCGGTACGCGCCATGGATCGCGACGGAGACGTGCGCGAGATCCACGCCGAGGGCCTCCTCGCACGCGCGCTGCAGCACGAGCTCGATCACCTGGACGGCATCCTGTTCCTCGATCGCCTGCGCCCGATGTATCGCTGGACGCTCACCCGTCGCATCAAGCGGCTGCGGCGCGCCGGCAAGTGGTGACTTCCGGAGCCTGCTGATGTCCTTGCGAGTGGCGTTCTTCGGCACGCCGAGCTTTGCCGTCCCCACGCTCGACGCCCTGCTCGCGTCCGACCACGAGGTAGTGGGCGTGGTCACGCAGCCCGATCGCCCTCGCGGCCGCGGGCAGCAGATCAGCGAAGCGCCGGTCAAGGCTCGGGCCCGGGTCGCCGGCGTGCCGATCCTTCAACCGACACGCCTGAAAGAGCCCGGGTTCCTCGACCCGTTCCGGGCATGGAGCGCGGACCTCGCGGTCGTGGCCGCCTACGGCCGACTGCTGCCACAGGTGCTGCTCGACATCCCGCCACTCGGCTTCCTCAACGTCCACGCGTCGTTGCTGCCGGCGTGGCGTGGCGCGTCGCCGATCCAGCGCGCCGTGCTCAATGGCGATCCGGTGACCGGGGTGACGATCATGCGCATGGTGCTCGCGCTCGACGCCGGCCCGATGCTGGCGCGTGTGGAGGTGCCCGTGGCCGAGGACGACACGAGCGGTTCCCTCGAAGCGCGCCTCGGCGTGGCCGGGGCTTCACTGTTGCGCGACGTCGTCGACAGGATCGGCCGCGGCGAAGCGATTGCCGAGACACCACAGGACGACGCATTGACAACGCTGGCCCCACGGCTCGAGAAGCACGAAGGCCTGATCGACTGGACCAGGCCCGCCCGCGAGATCGACCGCCACGTGCGCGGCATGCAACCGTGGCCGGGCGCGTTCACGTTCGTGGACGGCCAGCGCCTCGTCGTGCGCGAGGCGAGGGCTGACGCCACCGCGGCCGCTGGCACTGCGCCTGGCGGTCTCGTGAAAGCAGACGGAGACGCAATCCTCCTTGCGTGCGGGGATGGCCACTGCCTGCGCGTCACGCGCGTGCAACCCGAAGGCAAGCGCGTGATGACGGCGCGCGAGTGGACGGCTGGCCGCCGCGCGACGACCCCGTTGCGGGCGGTGGACAGTCGATGATCGCCCCGGCGCGGGTGGCCGCCACGGAGGTGCTCGTGGCCGTCGACGCCGGCCGCTGGGATCTCGCAACGGCGCTGGCGCACGTCCACCCCTCGCTCGCCGACCCGCGCGATCGCGCGCTGCTCACGGAACTGGCGACGGGCGTGCTGCGCTGGCGGCTCGCCCTCGATTTCGCCATCCACGCGCTCACGAGGCGGCAGCCCGCCGATCTCGATCCGGACGTCCGCGCCGCGCTTCGACTCGGCCTGTACCAGCTGCAGCACGCCAGCCGCATCCCGCCGTCCGCTGTCGTGAACGACGCCGTGGAGATGGTCAAGCGCGGCCCCACGCGCAGCGCGTCAGGGATGGTCAACGCGGTGCTTCGCCGCGTCGTGCGCGAAGGACCGCCGCGACTCCCCGAGGCGCCGCGCGTGCCCGAGGGGGACGCGCGATGGCGTGAGCAGGCGCTTGCGTATCTCGCGGTCACGCACTCACACCCGCGCTGGCTCGTCGAGCGCTGGCTGGACCGGTTCGGGTACGAAGCGACCGAGGCCTTGGTGCGCTACGACAACACGCCGGCGACGGTCACCGTCTGGCCCGTCATGTGGCGCGGGCAGGACCCGGCGCCGCTCGACGGCACGGGGGGCACCCCGACGCGCTACGTACCCGGCGGGTTGGTGCTCGAATCGGGACGCGACGCGATCCCGCTGTTGACGGCGGGGCGCGCGTACGCACAGGACGAAGCGTCGGCCGCGGTGGGCCGGGTCACGGCAGCCGTCGGCCGCGGGCGCGTGCTCGACGCGTGTGCGTCGCCGGGGGGCAAGACGATCGCCATGCGACCGTACCTGCCCGATGGCAGCCGGGTGTTTGCCAACGACCTGCGCGCTCGACGCGTCGCCCTCCTGGCGCAGAGCCTGTCGCGCGTACCCGGTACGCCGGTCCCGGTGCTGCGGAGCGACGCGCGCCACCTGCCGTTTGCCGGCTCGCTCGACACGCTGCTCATCGACGCGCCGTGTTCCGGCCTCGGGACGCTGCGTCGTGAGCCCGACGTGCGCTGGCGGCGTACGCCTGGCGACCTGCCGACGCTCGTGCAGCTGCAGCGCCAGCTCATCGACGAGGGCGTGCGCGCGCTGGCTCCCGGGGGGTGTCTCGTCTACGCGACGTGCTCGAGTGAGCCCGAGGAGAACGAGGCGCTCGTCGCGCAGGTGCTCGCCGAGCGCCCCGCGTTACGGGTGGT
>JAEYZV010000048.1 GCA_023427865.1 Acidobacteriota bacterium | reverse complement strand
CGTTCCGCGTCCGTGCGCCCTGCGTGCTACGCTCGCGGCTGACACCCGTCACTCGTCCGGACCGCCCTTCGAGAGGAGCCTCTCGTGCCGCCTCGCCCCTGTCGTCTTCTGCCGGTGGTGGTTGCCGCAGTCCTCGCGGTGCAGTGTGCGCCCGCACCGCGCGACCGCCCGCTGCGGACCTCGCCCGTCGAGTCGGGGCCTGGCACGGTCGAGGCCGCGCGTGACTATCTGCAGGGCATATGGGTGCTCGAGTCGTTCCAGGTGATGCCACCGGGCCGCGGCCCGCTCACCGTGAAGGGCAAGGGCCGCCTGATCTACGACGGATTCGCGAACATGACGATGGACCTGCAGCCGGAGGAGGGCGCGGTGGACGCGCTGCAGGCCGCAGGCGTGCCCGTGCGGGAGGGGCGCGTCTCGACGGCGGGGCGCACGGTGGTGGACATGCAGGCGCGCACGCTGACGTTCGTCCTCGAAAGGCAGACGGCCGGCCCGCCCGAAGGACCGCTGGCCCTCCGTCGCCCGCGTCATTGGAGCGTGGAAGGCAACGTGCTCACGCTCACCACGCGCGATGACGATGGCCGCGCCATTTCGGTGAGCCGCTGGCGCAAGCAGTGAGGAGGAGGGCCGGGCTCGGAGAGCCGGCCCTACCTACTGAATCCCGAATCCCGGCTCTTACTTCCCCTTGCCGATCACGCCGCAGGCGATGCGGTCACCGGCATTGCCGGCCGGGTCCGACTTGAGATCGTCGGCCTTGGCGTGGATCATCAGCGCCGTCCCGCCGTTGGTGAACAACGAGTTGGCGCCGCTGCCGAGTGTCACCGCGCTGTTGGTGATCGTCTTCTCGAGCGTGCCGTTCTGGCCCACCGTGATGTTCGGCATGTCGCCCGCATGATGGCCCGCGGGGTTCTTCGTGCCGTGCTGCTTGTTCGTCGGGTTGAAGTGCGGGCCAGCCGACGTGAAGGCCGGCCCTTCGCACTTGGCGACCTGGTGGATGTGGATGGCGTGTTCACCCGGCGGCAGGTTCTTCAGCGACAGCGCGATGGAGACGCCTTCCGCTGCCGGCGAGATCATTGCGTGGCCGACCGACTGCCCCTTGCCGTCCTGCAGGTTCACGTGGACGGGCTGGGGTGTTTGTGCTGCACCGATGAGGCCTGCCGCGAGCACTGCCGCGGCGCCGACAGTCATGCCGATCTGGAGTCGCATCCGTTTCTCCCTCGAAGATGGCGTCACCCGGTCAGGTCCGGGGGACAATCCTCTCCATCCTACCGCCTGGTCCCACACCCACCGGTCAGACGTCGTCGCCCCGCCTCGTCTGTAGGCCATGCAGCAGACCGCACGGGTTGCCGAGGGCAGGGCCAGGTGGTACGCTACCGCCGAGGCGAAACAAAATCGAATGTCGCTCCCACGCTCGCGCGCCCACCTCGAAGCGTTGCTGCAGGCCCGTCGATTGGATGGGACGCTCGCCGGACGGGTGCCGGCCACCGGCATGCTGTCCACGGGCCTGCCGGAACTCGACACCACGCTCGGCGGGGGCTGGCCTCGCGGGCACGTGTCGGAGATCGTCGGGCCGCCGTCGTCTGGCCGCACGCGCGTGCTCGTCTCGACGCTTGCTGCGGCGACCACGCGCGGCGAGGTGGCAGCGTGGATCGACACCGTCGATCGCGGTGATCCGGCCGGCGCCGCCGCGGCGGGCGTCCGGCTGTCGCACGTGTTGTGGGTGCGCGGCATGCCGCTGTCGCCGGGCGTGCTGGCGTTACGGCCGCGGCGCGGCGATCCCGACCTCGCGCACACGGTCGTGCAGCGCGCGATAAAGGCTGCGCACCTGGTGACGCAGGCCGGCGGCTTCGGTGTCGTCGCTCTCGACCTGTGCGACATCCCGTCGTGGGTGCTGCGGCAGGTGCCGGCCTCCACGTGGCTGCGGCTGCATCGCGCCATCGAGGGCCGCGACACGATGATGGTGGTGCTCGGTGCCGAGCCGATCACGCGCAGTGCCGGTGGCGTGTCGGTGCGCGTGCAGGGGCGGGCGCGGTGGGATGGCGAGAGCCTGCGGTCGTGCCGGCTCGCCGGCATGGACTGCGCGCTGCGTGTGGTCAGCAGCCGCGTCGCCGCCGGCGCGACGCGCGAAGTCCAGGTCGCGCTGGCCGGGTAGTGCAGGCATGTTCGAAGACCGACGCAGGTGATGAAATTCTGCAATTCTGAAATTTCTTCCGATGTTCGCCGCCCTCCACCTGCCCTCGTGTCCCCCGGATCTGACGCGTGAGGAACTCCTGACGCACCTGGCGGCGGTCGCGTGCGACATGACGCCGCGCTGGGAGCGGCTCTCGTCGCGCGACCTCGTGCTCGACGTGTCCGGACTGCAGCGCATCCTCGGCGGACCGGAGCAGATCGCCGCGGCGGCGCGTACACTCGCCGCCGACCGGCAGCTCGACGCACGCGTGGCGATTGCCCCGGCCTGGACGACGGCGCTCACGCTGGCGGCATCGGGCGTGCAGGCCATCGTGCCGCGCGGCGGCATGGCGGCAGCGCTCGCACCGCTGCCGATCGAGGCCCTCGGCGCCCTCCCGGGCGTGGACCTGGTG
>JAEYZV010000046.1 GCA_023427865.1 Acidobacteriota bacterium | reverse complement strand
TCAAGTTTTGCGTGGGCTGCGTCAGCGCTGCCGCGCGGCGCTGAGGTGGCGTATCTTCGAGATCAGGTCGGTCGGTGTGAACGGCTTGCGCAGCAGGTGCTCCGGATCGACCGTGCGCTGCAGCGGCGCCTCCAGGTAGCCGGTCATCAACAGCACCGGAAGTCCGGGTCGCAGCCGCGCGATCTCCCCCGTCAGCTCGTCGACCGTGCGTCCGGGCATGACCACATCGGAGACGACGATGGCCACGGCGGGAGACTCGACATAGCGCAGCGCGCCTTCGACGTCGTGGGCCTCGAGCACCTTGTAGCCATACTCGCGTAGCGCGCGCGCCGCGAACTCGCGCACCAGACCGTCGTCCTCGACGAGCAGCACCGTCTCGCGACCATGAGCGGCACGCGCAGGCGTGGAGGCGTCCTCCCCTTGCTCGGCCGGAGGCAGCGCCGGCGGCAGCCAGACCCTGAAGGTGGCGCCTTCGCCCGGCGCGCTCGTGCAGGCGATTTCGCCGCCGGTCTGCATCACCACGCCGTAGACGGTCGCGAGGCCAAGCCCGGTGCCCGTTTCGCCCTTCGTCGTGAAGAAGGGTTCGAAGATGCGCGACCGCACGTCGTCGGACATGCCGACGCCGGTGTCCATCACGGTCAACTCCACCGACATGGTGGGACGCGCGTCGGTCGAGGACGGCGGTCTGTCCACGAGCCGCGTGGCCACGCGCAGGGTGCCGCCGGTCGGCATCGCGTCGCGCGCATTCACGACGAGGTTCAGCAGCACCTGCTCCATCTGCCCCACGTCGGCCACGATCCACATCGGCTCCTCGGCCAGTTCGGTCCGGAGCACGATGTCCTCACCGATGATGCGGCGCAGCATGCGATTCAGGCCGCGAATCAGCGCGTTGAGGTCGAGCGTCTCCACCTGCAGCACCTGGCGGCGGCTGAACGCGAGGAGCTGCCGTGTGAGCTGGCTCGCGCGGCGCGCCGCGTTGCCGATCTCGTCGAGTTCGACGCCGGTGCGCTGCCGGATGCGCAGCAACTCGCAGTAGCCGAGGATGACCGTGAGCAGGTTGTTGAAGTCGTGCGCGACGCCGCCGGCAAGCCGACCGATGCCCTCCAGCTTCTGCGATTGCAGCAACTGCACCTGCAGCTGGTCGTGCTCAGAGCGATCGCGGATGATCACCGTGTACAGCTGGTCGGCGCCGCTGCCCGTATGCGAGATCGACGCTTCGATCGGAAAGGTCTCTCCGGAAGCGCGCACCGCGTGCAACGTGCCGAGCGCACCAGGCCGGCGTACCGTCTCGCCGGTCGCGCCGAAATGGCTCACGGCCGTCGGATGTCCATCGCGAACGTCGGCGGGCAGGAAGCGCGCCACGTCCGAGCCGATCGCTTCCTCCTCGCGCACGCCGAACATCTTCTCGGCCGCCGGATTGAAGTAGACGATGCGGTGATCGGGACCGATGCTGACGATGGCGTCCATCGCCGAACGGAGGATGCCCGCAAGACGCGCCTCGCTCGTGCGCAGCCGTTCCTTCTCACGCACGATGTCGGTGAGGTCGACCGAGAGGGAAAGCACGCCTGTGGTGCGACCGGCCTCGTCCCGCCTGGGTGTCACGGTCGTCTCGAACCAGCGCGGCTCGGCATTGCCCGCCAGGCAGAAGCGCGCCTGTTGCGAAGTGCCTGCGCCGATGGCGCGCTGCTTCAGTGCGGACAGTTCATCGACTACCCCGCTCGCGACGACCTGGGACTCGTGCCGGCCGATCGCGTCGGGCCCCAGCGGCGAGATGGCCGCCGGATCGAGCACCGCCGTGTAGTGGAGATCGAGGTCCTGCTCGGCAAGAGCGATGCGCGCCGCCCGCAGCAGTTCCGCCCATGCGCCGCTGGCCGTGCCCGTCTCTGCAGTGTCGTCCGTGCCCGCGTTGCGGTGCCGGCTTGCTCGTTCGGACGGTTGTTCGGACATTTGCAGAGTTCTGTTCAGCGGATCTCGACGACCCTTTCGAGCCTATACCGTCCTGCCGCAACCGTCTTGCTCAGCAGCCACAGCCGCGCAGTCCCGCCGACGACGATCTTCGGTGCCTTCGGACCGCCATCGCCCGCGGGCAGCGTGACCTCCTGGCCCGCAGCTGCGTCGGTGTACGCGGGTGCGACGAACAGCCCGGTGGCGTCGATCGTCTCGAGCGCACCGTAGACGCGGAGGTCGCCGAGATCCTGGATGCTGCCCTGCCAGCGCAGTTCACGGCCGTTGGCGCCGCGGCGCACGACACGCGTGCCGGCCAGGCCGACGTCGGCGCGGAATGGCTCGACGCCAGTGCCCGGGACGACCGTCCCGCCACGGACGATCGTGTGGAACAGCGCGCTGTCGTTCTGCGGGAGCCCTTCGTAGAGCGACGGATCGGCATCGGCCACGCGCCCGCTGGCAAGCGCGTCGAGCACCGTGACGAGCGCCACGAAGTTCAACTGCACGAGCGTGCGGTCCGGCGCCGGGCCTGGCCACGGTCCCGTCTCGATCAACACGACCGCCGTTCCCCACTTCGTGATGTTGTCGCCGAAGGCGCGGACCTCGAACTCGTCGTCGTAGCGACCGATCCGTCCCGCCGCGAAGGGCTGCAGCGCCTCCACGATGACGCTCGACGCGCGCTTGGAGAGCTGCCGGCGTGCGTCCTCGGATCGCGCTTCGTCATAGGCGACCGCGAGCAGCGAGATCACGGCTGGCTGCGGCGGCGTCCCGACCGACGTGCGCCAGTTCTGGTTGTGGAGGTTGAACCCGATGACGGGCTCGACGCGATCGCGCAGGGCCTTGAGGATGCGGCCCTCCGGCGTCTGCAGGTGCAGCGCATCGCGGTTGACGTCGATGCCCTGTGCATTGCGCCGCTGGAAGCGCTCGGCGCCATCCGGATTGAGCATCGGCACGATGTGCAGCGTCAGCGTGTCGAGCAGGCGCGTGACCAGTGGCTCGCTGCGGTGGTTCAGCAGCCACTGGCACAGATCGAACAGCGCCGACGTCGCGGTCGGCTCGTCGCCATGCATCTGCGACCACAGCAGCACGGGTTTCGCGCCACGGCCGACGGTCAGGTGATGGATGGCACGCCCCTCGACCGAGCGGCCGAGCACCTCGTCGGCGAAGAGCCCGCGTCCCTCACGTACGAGCCGTGCGATCTGCGCCTCCACCATGGCGTGGGTGACCAGTGGGGGTGGCGGCAGCGGCACGCGCTCGGCGTCCCACGTCCTGGCGAGGGCCTGCGGCGACGGCGACGGGAGCTCCTGCGATGCGGACGCGCACGACACGAGCACCAGTGAAGAAACGAGCAGCGCGGCGGCGCGCGGGAGGGCGCCGGGTCGGGGCACGGGAAGCAACATCGATGGAATGCGAACGGCTTGGCCGTCAGTACGTGCCGGAGACGTCCGGCTTGCGATCGACGAAACGGCGGAAACCGCTCCGGGACTTCTGGATCTCGAAGGCGTCGAAGAGTTGCCCCGTCACGGTCCGCGCCTCGAACTTCAGCACGTCCGGCGATACCGTAATCACCTGGTACAGCTGCACGTTGGCACCGGTGCGGGTCGCCCAGAGCCGGCCCTTGCCGACCTCGTACATCGTCGGGCCGCTCACCGACACCACGTAGACGGTCCCGTCCTCGGCGCGCCGCGGTGCCCCCTCGGCGATGTTCTCGCCGCGGCCGTACGTGTGGTCGTGGCCCTGTAGTACGAGGTCGACGCCGTACCTGTCGAAGAGCGGCTTCCAGGCGGCGCGCACCTGCGGGTTGTCGCGGTCGGTGGCGATCGAGAATACCGGGTGGTGGAACACCACGATGGTCCAGCGGTTCTTGTTCTCCTTCAACCGCGACTCGAGCCAGCTCGCCTGGTCGGCAAGTCGCGTCTCGTCGGCTGAATTGAGGACGATGAAGCGCGCGCCCTGGTAGTCGAACGAGTAGACGGTTTCGGCCAGCCCCTCCGGCCCGTCCTCGGGCAGCGCGAACTGCGGGCGCCAGAGCGAGGTCAGCTGGCGTGGGTCATCGCGGTTCAGGCGCGAGTACTCGTGGTTGCCGACGGCCGGCACCTGCGGGACCATCGCGTTCACCCAGCTGCCGGCGCCGAACCACTCGCTCCATTGATCGTCGCTCTCGCCGACGTTGACGAGGTCGCCCGCGTGCACGACGAACCGGGCGCGCGGTGCGTCCATGAACGCCGCTCGGATCGTGCGCGACCAGAGGGACCGGACGTCGTTCTGCGCGTCGCCGAGGTAGATGAACGAGAACGGCGCAGGCTCGGCGCTCGCGGTCTGGAACTGGAACCACTCGCTCCACGTGCTGCCGTCGCCGACGCGATAGGCGTACAGCGTGTTCGGACGCAGTGCCGTGAAGCGTGCCTCGTGGTAGTACGACGTGCCGCCGGGGACCGGCACCGCCACCGTGCGGGCGGGCGAACGCCGCGCGAGCGCCGCGAAACCGGGGTTGGCGGTGGCCTCGGCGATCTCGGCAAACGACTCGTTCACGGGTGCGTCGGTCCGCCATGTCACGGCCTGCGTGCGTGCCGGGTCGTCGCGCCACGTCAGCACGACGCGGCTGGGGCGACGGCCGGCATCGGCCTGGGCAACGGAAGAAGGGCCCTGCGCCGGCACCGCCGCCGAGCTGAAAGCCACGACGAGCGTGCAGAGCAGGACGCCGATTCGGCGCGCTGTCATGAAGTACGAAAGTTCGGTGAACCCGGGCGTGCGAGGCCCGGACGTGGACCTCCGCGCATGCTAGCACGGAGGCCCCGCGGCAGGACCGGCCCTCGGCATACGGACGCGGTGTAGGCTGTGGCCGTGGCCACTCTCTCGGAACTCCAGACGCCGCTGGTGGTGATCGACGCGCCGGCGATGACACGCAACATCGCGCGCATGGCGGAGGCGGCCGCCACTGGCGGCAAGCAGCTGCGTCCCCACGGCAAGACGCACAAGAGCGGATGGGTGGCACGGCAGCAGGTCTCGGCCGGCGCCGTCGGCCTCACCTGTGCCAAGCCGGGCGAGGCCGAGGTGTTCGCCGCCGAGGGCATCGACGACATCCGCATCGCGTACCCGATTTCTCCGACCTACGCCCCGCGCGTCCTCTCGCTCATGGACGGCGTGCGCGTGTCCACCGTCGTCGACGACCTCGACGTCGCGCGCGCCTGGTCGGACGCGATGGAGGCCGCGGGCCGGCGTCTCGAGGTGCTCGTGAAGATAGACGTCGGGACGCACCGGTGCGGGATCGATCCCCACCAGCGCGATGCCATTGCCTTCATCGAGGCGGTCGGCCGCCTGCCGGGGCTCGATCTGCGGGGCCTGCTGAGCCACGCCGGACATGCGTACGCCGCGTCCTCGACCGACGCCGTCCGCAAAATCGCGCACGATGAAGCTGCCCTGATGGCCGAACTCGTCGAAGGTTGCCGCACGCGCGGCATCGGCCTGGAGGAGGTGAGCGTCGGATCGACGCCCACGGCGCTCGTGAGCGCGACTCTGGACGGCATCACCGAACTGCGTCCCGGCAACTACGTGTTCCACGATCGCACCCAGGTCGGCCTCGGCGTGGTGGGATGGGAAGGCTGTGCGCTGCGCATCCATGCCTCGGTGGTGTCGTTCCCGGCGCCGGACCGGCTCGTGCTCGACTCGGGCAGCAAGGTGCTCTCGTCGGACGGCGCCCGCGCGTTCGCGGGGGCCGCGGCGGGGTACGGCGCCATCCTCGGTGCCGATGGCCAACCGGATGAGGGACTGACGATCGAGCGGCTCTCCGAAGAGCACGCGGTCGTGCGCGTCACCGGTGACACACGCCTGCGCATCGGCGACCGCGTGACGATCGTCCCGAACCACGCCTGCGTCGTCGCGAACCTCGCCAACGAATACGTCGTGGCCGACGGGGAGCACGTGCTGGAAACGTCCAACGTCGACGCGCGCGGCCGCGTCAACTGATTGTCGGGACTCGGGACTGGGGACTCGGGACTGGGGGCTGGGTTCGCGACTCGGCGGGTATCACTCATCCCCCTGCGTGTAGCGCCGGACTTCCCGGCGGACGGGCATCACTCATCCTG
>JAEYZV010000027.1 GCA_023427865.1 Acidobacteriota bacterium | reverse complement strand
TTCCTCCTTTCTCCTTTCTCCTTTCTGCTCGCTCCTCCCTCCTTGCTACTGTGTCCCTGTGGCCCCTCCTCCCCTGCTCAGCTTCCTGACCGGCCAGGCCGATGCCCGCAGGACCGTCGACTCGATCGTCCCGCATCGGACGTTCCGCGACGTCATCCTGCCGCCCGAGACACGGCGCGCGCTGTCGGAGGCGCTCGGCCAACTCACGAGTTACGACCTCATCTTCCGTCAGTGGGGGCTTGGCGAACGGCACCCGACCGGCCTAGGCCTGACGTTCAACTTCGCGGGACCGTCCGGTACCGGCAAGACCATCTGCGCCGAGGCGCTCGCGCACGCCATCGGCCGG
Source organism: Acidobacteriota bacterium (assembly GCA_023427865.1). Taxonomy (GTDB): domain Bacteria; phylum Acidobacteriota; class Vicinamibacteria; order Vicinamibacterales; family Vicinamibacteraceae; genus Luteitalea. Next base: position 4,379 of record JAEYZV010000027.1, on the reverse strand, counting down.
CGCCTGCTCGTGGTGCGCTACAGCGAACTGGAATCGATGTGGATGGGCGAGACGCCGAAGAACGTTGCCGCCGTGTTCCGCCGGGCCCGCGAGGAACATGCCGTGCTGTTCTTCGACGAGGCCGACGCCATCGCGTCGCGCCGCTCCACCCTCCAGGACCCGGGCGCCACGCGCGAGGCCAATGCGGTGGTCAACGTCCTGCTGCAGGAGCTCGACACCTTCAATGGCGTGGTCATCTTCGCCACGAACCTCGCGTCGAACTTCGACCCGGCATTCGAACGGCGCATCCGCACGCACGTGCTCTTCGCGATGCCGGGCGTGGAAGAACGTGAGCAGATCTGGCAGGTCCAGATCCATCCGACACGCACACCGCTGGCCGACGACGTGGACTTCAGGGCGCTGGCCGAGCAGTTCGAGGCGAGCGGCGGCAGCATCCGCAACGCGGTATTCAAGGCGGCACTTGCCGCGGCCGCCGAGCCCGGCAACGACGAGGGCAAGCGGATCCACCAGCGTCACTTCGAGCAGGGCATGCGCGACGTGCTGGCGGCCGCCCGGGTGATGCAGCAGTCACTCTTCGACTCGCCCGCCACTCCGCCGCCCCAAGCGAGTGCGCCACCCGCAGACGCGGCAACACGGCTCCTTGCGGGCGTGCAGGAGATTCAGGCGACCGTCGCGCGGCAGACGGTGGTGGCCATGGTCACCGCGGGCGCAGCCCTCGTCCTCGCGATCGTCGCGATCGTGATCGCGGCCCTCCGATGATTCCCTGGGAAACGTTAGGCGAAGCCACGACACCCGACGGCACGCGGTTGACGCTGCGGCGTCGCGGGCACGAATTCCTGCTGCTGGCCGATGGCCGCAGCCTGATGCCGAGCACGATTACCGGCTCGGAACAGGCGCTGGCCACCATCGGGTGCCGCCACATCACGACCCGCAGCCAGGCGCGCGTGCTGATCGGCGGGCTCGGCATGGGCTTCACCGTGCGGGCCGCGCTCGATGCCCTCCCGCACGACGCCACCGTCATCGTCGCCGAACTGGTTCCCGAGGTGCAGGCGTGGAACGAGGGCGTACTGTCGCACCTGGCCGGGCACCCGCTGCGCGACCCGCGCGTGCGCGTGGAGATCGGCGACGCGCTGCACGTGGTGCGCGCTTCGCGCGAGGGCTTCGACGCGATCCTGCTCGACGTGGACAACGGGCCGGCCGAGTTCGCGGCCGAAGGGAACGATGCGCTCTACAGCCGTGCGGGCCTTTACTCCATTCGGCAGGCATTGCGGTCCGGCGGCGTGCTCGCGGTGTGGTCGGCGTGGGAAGACCGGCGATTCGCGCGCCGGCTCGAGTCGATGGGCTTTGCCGTGACGCTCGAACGCGTCCGCGGCCACGGCAGGCGTGGCGCGCGGCATCTCATCTATCGAGCAGCAGCGAGAACAGACAAGTAAAGAACATGACGCCTGCTCTCCTGTTACCTGGTGCCCTGGTCCTCCTGTTACCTGACTGTCACTTGCCTCCGGGCGTCAGCGCCACCTTGAGGACGCCATCACGCTGGTGGCTGAACACGTCGAACGCCTCGTCGATGTGATCGAGCGTGAAGCGATGCGTGACGAGCGGCGTCAGGTCGACCCGCGCGTGGGCGACCATCTCCAGCAGCCGCCGCATCCGTTCCTTGCCGCCGGGGCACAGCGTCGTGACGATCTTCTGGTCGCCCAGGCCGGCATGAATGGCATCGTACGGGGCCACCAGCTTCCCCGAATACACGCCGAGGCTCGAGAGCGTGCCTCCGGGCCGAATCGAGCGCAGCGCATTCTCGAACGTCTCCTGCCGCCCGAGCGCTTCGATCGCGGCGTCCGCGCCCCTTCCGCCGGTCAGCGCCCTGATGGCGGCGATGGGGTCCTGCTGCGTGTGGTCGATCAGCACGTTGGCGCCGAACCGCCGCGCCATCTCGAGCCGCTCGGGCACCGAGTCGACGGCGATGATCAGCGCGGCGCCGCGCAGCTTCGCACCGAGCGTCGCACACAGGCCGATCGGGCCCTGCGCGAACACCGCGACGCTGTCGCCCACCCGGATGTTGGCGCTCTCGGCGCCGCTCAGCCCGGTCGAGAAGATGTCGGGCAGCAGCAGGACCTGTTCGTCGGACAGGCCGTCCGGAATCGGCGCGAGGTTGGCGCGCGCATCCGGCACGAGCAGGTACTCGGCCCAGGCACCGTCGATCGTGTTGCCGAACCGCCAGCCACCGAGCGGCCCGTGACACTGCGCGTGCGTGCCGTTGAGGCAGTAGAAGCACTGGCCACACGGGGTGATGGCGCCGACGATCACCCGCTGCCCGACCTGGTACTCGGCCTCGAGTCCCTCACCGAGCGCGTCGATCACGCCAACGGGCTCGTGTCCCAGGATCAACCCGGGGCGCACGGGGTACTCGCCCTTCACGATGTGCACGTCCGTGCCGCAGATCGTCGTCGTCGTGATGCGGACGACGGCTTCGCCGGCTCGCGGACGCGGCTTCGGCCGCTCCTCGAGCGAGAGCCCGCCCTTGCCATCGAAGGCGACCGCCTTCATCGTCTGTGTCGGTGCAGCCGGGGGGATTGGCGTAAGGGTCGTCATGGTCGCTCCTGGGAGAGATGCCGCCGCGTTCGCTCGGAGCAATCCTGGTGCCGGAGCCGGACCCCGGACGCCGCCGCACGTTCGCGCCGGACAGTCGGCGTCGTGTGCGGAGTTTTCCGTGAGTCGTGGCAAATTTCTCGGGGTTGCCGCGGCGCCTCGGCCATCGTGGCGGTGTCCGTGCGGGATTTCCCCCGTTCACGACATCGGGTCGCACTCGAGGCCAGGCACATGACGTGCACCGCTGGTCCGACAGGAGGCTGTCCATGTACGCCCACGTGTTCCGCGCGCGCACTTCGTGGTTACCTGCAGTCGCCACACTGATGCTGGCCGGCGCGACCGCCGTGCAGATCGCGGCGCAGTCTCCGCCCGGCGACCGCCACAGCCCGGCACGCGCGGCCTACATGCGCGCGCACTTCAACAAGGCCCTGCAACTGCACGACGCCGTCGTGCGCGGCCATCTCGACGATGCACGTACCCAGGCCGCTGCGCTGGCCGACGACAGCCCCGCCGTCACCTTGCCCCCCGGCGCCGAGGCGTTCCAGGGACGAGTGACGCAACTGGCTCGCAACGCCTCGCGCGCCAGGACGCTCGAGGAAGCCGGGCAGACGACCGCCGCGATCCTCGGCACCTGCGGTCAGTGCCACCGGGCCATGCACGCGCGGGCCGCCATCCCGATCGCCCCCGACCCGAAGGTCGGAGGCCTCGTCGGCCACATGCTGCTGCACCAGCGCGGTGCCGATGCGCTCGTGGAAGGTCTCGTCGGCCCGTCCGACTCGTCGTGGGAGGAAGGTGTGCGGACCTTCGCCGGAGCGACGCTCGACCTCGACGAGGTGCCCAGCAGGTTGCGCAAGCGCATGGCCAACGCCGAGGTCGAGCTGGCGCAGCTTGCCGGACATGCCGCCCAGGCGCACCGCACCCGCGAGCGCGAGGAGTTGTATGGCCGCATGCTCGTCACCTGCGGCGACTGTCACAGCCACTACGCCACGCACGCCGGCCCGGGCAAACGGTAGGGGCGTTCAGGCCTGTTCGCTCGCGCCTCGGCACCGTGGGCGTGACCCACGCAGGCGCGTTCGTGCTCGGCTGGCTGGCGCTCGGCGCCATCCTGTGGTGCGTGCTCCGTGCCGTGCAGCCCCGCAGCGCGACGTGGGCTCCCATTGCCGTCGTGCTGCCGCTGGCGTTTCTCTCCTACTTCGCGTGGCTTGCCCTCGAAGATCTCCGTATCGCCGGCCTGCCGGAGACGCACTGCACGGTGCTCGATCGCGTGCTCGACGCGCGGACCGCTTCGTCGGCGGCGGGCTCCAGGCCGACCGGGCCACAGACCGTGTACCAGCCTCGCTTCGCCGGCGCCTACGAACGCGGCGGAAGGCGTCACGTCGCTCAGGGGTTCGGCACCGACAGCCGACTGTCCGGAGCGCGTGCGGCGACCGCCGGGGCACTCCTCGCCGACTATGCGATCGGCGCAACGGTGCCCTGCGCCATCGACGATCGCGATCCACGCCGTGCCTACCTCGATCGTGGGTTCGGCGGCGCTTACCTGTTTGCGTTGGTCCCGCTGCCCCTGCTCGCAATGGGCCTGGCAGGACTCAGGTCGGAACGCGGCTGGCGTCGGCGCGGGTGAACGTGGGCACGGGAGCGCCGTCCGGAACCGTCTGCCCCGGCCGCGATTGCGAGGACCGCCCGGCCTGCGCGCCGTCCGGTCAGGTCCCGCCCGAACGCTGCCAACCGACACGGAGAGGCGCGCCAGGCGGACGCGCCCGACGGCGTCAGTACAGCAGTCTCGCCCGTAT
>JAEYZV010000644.1 GCA_023427865.1 Acidobacteriota bacterium | reverse complement strand
TCGCGAGACGGTCGTCGGGTGACTCGACGAGGTCGCCGACCTCGCCATAGCGCGTCAGGAAACCGGCGTGCGTGCCCCAGTCGGCGGTCGGCTGGATGTCCTGGTAGTCGAACTCGTCGGGCAGCGTTCCGCCCGGGAGCGCGCGGCGCGGGTAGCCGAGCCACCGCAGCTCGGCCCGCGTCCTCGGGACCGGGGTGACGACGAGGCGCGCGTCTGCATGTGGAGCGAGCGGCTGCCGGCCGGAGGCGTCACCGATCCAGATTCGGTCGTAGTAGATCGTCCGGTTGGCGCTGATGCGCACGACGTGCTCGCCTTCGCGGAGGTAGGGCCGCAGGTCGACGAGCATCGTGCGGGGCAGGCCCGCAGGCAGGCCGAGATCGTCGGTGGCCAGGCGCCAGGCGCCAGCGCGATCCTGCACTTCGAGAATCGGGCCGCGAAGTCGCTCGTTGGCCTGCGACGCTGCGACAACGGCGGCAGAGGAGTTCCAGTAGCTCCAGCCGTCGAGCCCGAGCACCGGCCACACGGCCGGCGACGCACGGCCGAGATCGATGGTCAGCGACCAGTCGCCCGCGAAGCCCTTGAAGGGCAGCGGCGTGAAGTGATCGAAGTACCGGCGGTCGCTGGCCGCCAGGGCCGCCGATACGTCGTGGCCGTGGTGGTCGGTGATGCGCGCCGGGGCGCGCGTGCCGGCGATCGTGTAGAGCTGCACGGCGCGATCGGGATCGGGCGCACCGAGCATACGCTCGTCCGAGTGCACGAGCGAGCCTGGCGGGTGGTCCACCGCGACGAGGCGCACCGCGTCGAGGTACGTGACCTCCTCGAGCGGATTGGTGAACCGAAGGGCGAGCCGGTTGGCGGCATCTGCCACCAGTTGCCGCCCCTCGATACGCACCCACTCGTCGGGATCCGGTCGCCAGTAGCGCCCCGGCGCGACGAGTTCGCCGAGGATGCCGGCGCTGAGCGTGTCGGTGATGAACTCGAAGCGCTCGCCGTTCCACGTGAAGAGCGTCGGGCACGAGTTGACGTCGAGCAGCGGCTCCTCGAGCACGATCGCCTGGTCGGCCCCGACGTTGGTGTCGGTGCGTCGCACGCCCGACGGGAACACTGCACGCACGAAATCGAGGCGGGCCTCGGTTCCGAGGTCGAACGTCACCTCTGCCGCATCGGTCCCGCCGAGGCCGTTGCCCGCCCGCACTTCGCGCCGCTCCCACAACCCCGCCGATCGCACCTCGATCCTCGTGCCGATGCCGAGCCGATTGCTCTTGGTCTTGCCCGCGACGGCATAGCCGCGGGCCGCGATCGTGAGCCAGCGTCGCGGGCGCGTCTCGTTGCGCAGCAGTCGTACGCTCCCGGCATCCACGGTGAGCTGGTCGGACGCGCCGTCGCCGTCGACGTCGCCATGCGCGCGGGCCTCGTCGAGACGCGGGGTGGTCAATGCCGGGGCGCGGACCGACGTGGTGGGCGCGAACGAGCCGTCCTTCCGGTTCAGCAGCACACGCTGGCCGCCACGCGCGTCCACGAGCACCGCATCCACGGCCCGGTCGTCGTCCAGGTCGCTGAACCACACGCGGAAGGCAGGAACGCCGCCGGCCGCGAAGCCGGCCGCGCGGCCGATCTCCAGGAACGTCCCATCGCCGTTGTTGCGCAGCAGGAGGTTGGGGCGTGGCTCGAAGTCGTCGGGGAACCGCACGGACCCGGTCCGGCGGGGACGACGCGTGTCGACGCCGCCGGTAGCCGCGATGTCGAGGTCGCCGTCGTGGTCCACGTCGGCAAGGGCCAGTCCCGCGACGCCAGCGCCCGCCGGCAGCGGAATCACCGTGCGACGCTGCGATGACAATCGGCCCTTCGGTTTGCCGAACACGACGATGCGCGCGCGCTCGCCGACGACGAGATCGGGCAAGCCGTCGTTGTCGATGTCGCCCCAGGCGGCGGCGGTGGCGCGGTCGGCCGCCGGGAATGCGGCCACCCTGGTGAATCGACCCGGCGCGCGCTGGGCGAAGAGCGCGTGGGCGCCGCCCTGCAGCGTGTAGGCGTCGAGCCGGCCGTCGTTGTCGACGTCCACCAGCGCCGCTCCGACCGACAGCGCTGGCGTCAGTGACGCGATCGTGCCGGCTGCGCCCGGCCCGACACGCACGGGCCCGCCGGCAAGCGCGTCGCGGACGTCCTGTCCGATCGCGCGTGCGGCAATCGCCGCGATGCCCGCACCACGCGTCACGTCCACGTACGTCGGCCGCGACGGTCGTGTGGCGGCCTGATGAGAGTCGGCGATGCTCTCCGCGTGGCGGCCCTGCTTCAGGTACTCGAGCGGGTTCTTCGGTCCCTCGACCACGCGCACCTGCGAATCGCCGAGGCGCCTGAACGCCTCCAGCTCCGACTGTGCTTCCGCGGTCCGTCCGGCGCGCGACAGCGCCATGAACAGCCCGTAGCGGATGCGGCGCTGGTATGGGGTGATCGTCGCGGCGCGCCGGTAGGCGGCCACGGCCTCGTCGCTCCGGCCGCTCCGCGCGAGCGTGAACCCGAGGTGGTACCAGGCGTCGGCGTCGGTCGCATCGAGCTCGGTGACGCGCCGGAAGTGGCGGGCCGCGGCCTCGTGCTGCCCGGCGTACTCGCGCAGCAGCCCGAGCACGTACTGCGCCTGCAGGCTGTCGGGCCGCGTGGCGATCACCTGCTCGAGCACTCGCGTTGCGCGCTGCGTCTCGCCGGCGTAGTACAGCGCCACGCCGAGGTTCACCTGCGCCATGGCGTAGTGCGGCGCGATCGACAGTGCGGCGTCGAACTCGCGCACCGCTTCGGCGGTGTACTTCGGATCGCGGGTGCCGGCGTCCATGAGGGCCACGCCGAGGTTGTTGCGCCGCATCGCCTCGTCGGGCACCGCGCCCGCCCGCTGCCCGCTGAGTGGCACCGTCGGGCCGGCCGCGACGATGGCGATGAAGGCGGCTGCGACGATCGCTCGTCGTCGGCGCCAGGGACTCAGCGCCGTGACAGCACGTCGTGCAGCGCGCCGTACTCGCGCCGCATGTCGGCGCGCGACGGCCCCGGGTGGCGCAGGTACTCGCGCAGCCGGATCCAGTGCGGGCCGAAGACGCTCTGTCGCGCCAGCGCGCGCCATCGCAGTTCCGGGGTGCCCTTCACGTCGCCTTCCTCGGTCCACTTCACGCTGCCCTTCTTGATTTCACCTCGCGCGACCGCCGTCGTGAACCGCGACCACGCGTCGGTCTCGTCACCCTTGCGGAACGCCAGGTAGCCCTGCAGGTACGGCGCTGCGATGCTCATGGCATTGTCGGCCTCGACGCGTGTCAGCAACGCCTCGGCCTCGTCGTACTGCTCCTGCAGCACGGCCACTTCGGCGAGACCCAGCAGGGCCCCGCTGTCCGGATCGACCTCGAGCGCCCTCCTGAAGAGGTCGGCAGCTTCCGCCGCGTCGAACGGCGCGCGCTCGTCGAGCGAGGCGCGAATCGAGGCGATTTGCATGTAGGCGCGCGACGATCCCTCGGGATTGAGCGCGAGCAGGCGGCGGTACGTGTCGAGCGCGCGGTCGAACTCGCGCTGCTCGAGCAGGCAGTTCCCGAGGTAGTACAGGCTGTCCTCGTGTCCGGGTTGCAGGGCGAGCGCCCGGGTGTACATGTCGATCGCGTCGCCGAGCCGGCCCTCTGAACGTGCGGTCCCGGCGCTGGCGTACGTCTGCCAGAACTCGCGTCGCTTCGCGGTCGTGTCGGTTCCTGCCGCTCCGGCGGGCTCCGGCGGCGCCTGGGCGCAACCCGGGAACCACGTCGCCCCGATCACCATGGCGAGGAGGCCTGCCCGCGTGCGCCTCACCGGCCCGGCTCCTGCACCACGAGTGTCTGTCCGGCCGCCACCGCGTCGTGCTCGACGATCTGCCCGCCCGGGAACCGGACGACGACCTTGTCCGCGGATCGACGGTCGCCGAGACCGAAGTGCATCGTCAGCGAGTGCTGCGACAGGTACGACGACTGCGCGCCGACCTGCTGCCGCTGCGTCACGCCACCGGCCGTGACCTCGACGATGGCGCCGAGCGCGAAGCGGTTGCGCAGGCCGGCCGCCCGCACCTTGAGCCAGCCGCGCGCGTTGCCGCCATCGTTGCGCCACAGGCGCGCGGGTCCGCCGTGGTTCACGACGATCACGTCCACATCGCCGTCGTTGTCGTAGTCGGCGACCGCGGCACCACGGCCCACGGTGGGCTCGGTGAGCATCGGGCCGCTGACGCCGGCCACGTCGAAGAAGCCCTCCTGGTCGTTGCGGTTCCAGAACAGCTGGTGGGGCATCGCCACGAGCCGGCGTGGGTCGGCGGGGTCCTGGAACGTGCTGCCGTTGACCGACAGCAGGTCCTGCCGGCCGTCGTTGTCGTAGTCGACGAACGCCGTGCCCCACTTGACGTACTCGAGCGACGACTGGCCGAGACCGTGCTGGTCGGCCACGTCCATGAAGACCATGCGGCCGGCCGGTCCGCCACGGGTGCCGATGCGCATGTTGGAGAACAGCGCGTTCTCCTGCGCGAGCCAGTGGGTGACGAACAGATCGAAGTCCCCGTCGAGATCCCAGTCGCCGACGGCCAGCCCCATCGCGCCGCGCGGATCGGCGACCCAGGTCTCGTGCGAGACGTTCTCGAAGCGGCCGTCTCCGAGGCCGCGGAACAGCGCGTTGTCGGACACGTCGTTGGCGACGTACAGGTCCAGCCAGCCGTCCTCGTCCAGGTCGGTCCAGGCCGCCGACAGGCTGCGGCCGTCGGTGTTGGCCACGCCGGCAGGTTCGGCGACGTCGGTGAAGCGACCCCGGCCGTCGTTGCGCAGCAGCAGGTTGCGCTCCGGCGCGTACGACGAGGGATTCAACGCAAACGGCACCTCCGCGTCGAACTGCAGCGACGCCTTGCCCCGCGCGGTGGCGTCGAACTCGTACCGCACGTAACCGCACACGTACAGGTCCATGTCGCCGTCGCGGTCGTAGTCGGCCCACGACGCGCCCGTCCAGAAGCCGGTGAACGCCGCCATGCCGCTCGCGCGGGTGCGATCCTCGAACGTGCCGTCCCCGCGGTTGCGGAAGAGCACCAGCCGATCGAAGGACGTGACGACGAGGTCGAGCAGGCCGTCGCCGTCAGCGTCGCCCCACGCCGCACCCATGCCCCACAGCGCCCGCACGAGTCCCGCCTCGCGCGTCACGTCCACGAACCGTCCGCCGTCGTTGCGGAAGAGCCGCGACACCGCCGCATCGGTGTCGTGGGTGCTCACCGGCACGGCCGCCGGCATGGTGGCGGCCGGCAGCGGGCCGTTCATGTTCACGATGAACAGGTCGTCGTCTCCGTCGTTGTCGAAGTCGCCCCACGCCGCACCCGATCCCATGTCCTCGGGCAGCTGGGTGGACCGCGTGCCGCCGAAGTGATGGAAGGCGATCCCCGCGGCGGGCGCGGCGTCGGCGAACGTCACGCGTGGATGGTCGTCGGGCACACGTCGCGCGAGCTCCGAGGTGATGCCCTCGGCAAGCCGTGACGGATCGTATGGCTCCGGCGCGCGCCTGGAGACGACGAGCGCGACGAGGGCCGCGAGGAGCGCGGTGGCAGCCAAACCGGCGGCGAGCGTGCGGCGCTGCCGCCGCGACAATCCGCGTGGGGCCGGCGGCGCGTTCACGACACCTCCACGAAAGCATGGGCCGTGTGCAGGTCGGTGATCGGGGCGGTCAGCGGCTTGCCCGCGAACTCCGGGAAGAACCCGACACTGCGCATGTAGTTGAGCAGGAACTGATCGATCTTGCGGTAGCGGAGCCGCGCGTCGATGCGCAGGCGGCCCTTGCCGGCCTGCACCGTGTACGTTCGTGGCGACACCGGGTCGGCGGGTGCGCGCGCCGACGAGGGGCAGGTGAACGTGAAGGACGCCGTGTCGGAGAAGCCGGGGAACAGCGAGCGGCGGTTGCGCACGCCGACCATCTCCCACAGGTTGTGCCGGTCGATCAGGTTGCCGAACTGATCGACGGGTTCGGCCCTGAACAGGAACGATCCCGGCTCGACGAAGCCGCGCTCGTCGATGCCACCGGTCTCGAAGACCACGCGGCCGCTCTCGTCGCGTACGACCAGTTCGATCCAGGACTGGATCATGTCGAGCGGGCCGGTCGGGAAGTCGTGGCCCACCTTGTTGGAGGTGATGACCGCCTGCACCTGGATCGGATCGCCGGCGCGCGCCGTGGCCGGCGCCACCACCTGCACCGACACCGCGGGCGTACCCGCGTCGGGCCACTTGTGGGCGATCTCCGGGATGCCGATGCGGCCCTGCAGCCACTGGTGCGTGAGCCGCGTCTGCTCGTCGGCGCCTTCGAGGCCGTGCAGCTGCGGCATCAGCTGGTTGGCGCCGAGGAACCTGTGCGATCGATGCCGGCCGTCGTCGTTCGAGCGGTTGTAGTCGTACGGATCGCCGGCCGCCGGGTCCCGCGACTCGACGAGCGGCATGTGGCACTCGCGGCACTCCACCGTGCGCGAGGCGTCCTTGCGGTCGCGTGCCCACTTGCTCATGCGCCAGTTGTCGAACTGGTTCTGCAACTGCACCCAGCCGACCTTGTTGATCTCCTCGTCGACGAACTGCTTGTGGCACGCCGCGCAGTACTCCGGCTGCTTGAACATCACCTTCGACAACGCCGAGGTGTGCTGCTCGGGGTAGGCGCGGATGAGGAAGTCGCGCACCAGCCGCCAGCCCGTGCTGCCGGTAGCGTCGTACTCGAGCTCGCCGACGTACCGCGGTGGCGGCGCGACGACGTACTGCGCGTTGCCGCGCACGTCGGTCTGTCGCACCGAGTGGCAGGCCAGGCAGGAGACGCCCTCCTGGTATCCGTGCAGCCCGGTGAGCGCCTTCTCGTCGGTGGCGATGTTCTTGGTGCCCGAGAACAGCGAGATGGGGTCGTGGCAGCCGGCGCAGTACCGCGTGGACGTCGGCCCGTTCTGCTGCGCCATGGTCAGCTGGATCGCCTGGAACGCCTTGTCCATCGCCGCGTAACGATGCGCCGACGGCTGCCACTCCCGGACGATCTCCGCATGGCAACCGGCCGTGCCACACCCGTCCGAGCCGGCGAGCTGCACGTCGCGGATCGGCTGGTTGCCCGGCGTGCGCGCCAGGCTCGGCGCGAACGGCCGGTTGGCGTCGTAGAGCGGGTTTGTCGGCTCCCACAACTCGTAATCGCTGCCGAACGTCGGCGGGACGTGGCGCCAGGCGGCGACCGACGCGACGAGGGCGGCAGGTGCGACGGCGGCGAGTGTCGTGGCCGTCACGGCGCGCGGGAACGCGCGGAGCG
>JAEYZV010000601.1 GCA_023427865.1 Acidobacteriota bacterium | reverse complement strand
TCTGACGCAGGCGCACCGGAGATAGTCCGGCCCGGACCCTCCGTGCGAGTCACGCGGAACTCCTGACCCGCAGGCTTGCCGCTGACGGGATCGAACGGGAGACCCCAGACGTCGAAGAACCCGCTCTTACGGTACGAGATGAAATGGATGGTTCGACCATCGGGTTTGCGGTTCGCCTGTATGCCGTGCCTGAGCCCTCGGCCTTCCCATTGCTCGTCGCCGCTGCTGCCATGGTGCTTGCATCCACCCGCCGCCGGCCGTGATCGGACCTGACGTCGACGCTGCGCCCTCGGACGCCACTCCTTGAAAGAAGCGGCAGGCGGTTCGGGCGCAGAGGCGGTCCGACGGGTCGGACGGCCACGAACTCGCCCGGCAGCGCCGCGTCAGGTCTTGCCGACTACTCTCCGACCGCCGGCGTCGGGGTCGTGAGTGCGGCGAGCACTTCCTTGTAGAGGTACTTCGCCCCTTCGACGCCGTCGTGCGGTCCCTGCTCGTACTCGAGCGCGAAGGTGCCGCGGTAGCCGGCGGCGAGCATGATCCGCACGCCTCGCTGCACGTCGTTGCGGGTGCCCCAGCGATCCCAGTACTTCGCGTGGCAGTTGGTGTGCGCGTAGGGGGCCAACGCCTTGAGGCCGTTCACCAGGTTGTACTCGTGCTCCCAGTTGCAGAAATCCGGCGACGCCTCGCAGTACGGGTGGTTGACCTCGTCGATGATCGTGCGAATGAGCTGCGGATCGGCGGCCAGGCCCCAGTGGTTCTCGATGGTGACGCGGATGCCGAGCTTGCCGCCGTAGTCGGCCATTTCCTTGTGCGACTCGATGGCGGCCTCGAGCAGGGGGATCAGGTCCACGTTGCGCGGATAGCCGTCGCCCGGGCCGCGCGGGACGGCGTTGGGCCGGATGCTCGGTCCGAGCGCCTGCGGCGAGTTCATGCGCATCGACTTCACGCCGAGCACCTTGCAGCCTTCCAGCCACTTCTTGGCCAGTTCCACGCCCGCCTTGCGACGCGCATCGGCTTCGGGCGATCCGTAGTCGGCCAGGCCCATCGGCGCGTTGTTGGAGATGTGCTGCACGTACGTCCCCGTCTTGACGCACGTGTTGGCCAGCGTGTCCAGCCACCTGCGGCCCGACGCGCTGAGCGGGTCGAACCCGCCCGGACGGCCGTTGGCGCCGGGGAAGAACATGCTGTCGTCGGTGATGTCGCCGAAGAACCCCGAGAACAGGTCCATGCGGGTGACGCCCGGGAACGTGTCCCTGGTGAACTGCGGGAAGTCCAGCATCGTGATCTCGCCGTACTTCTTCTTCATGCCCGCGGTGTCGGGCACGTTGGCGCGGGCGGCGCGCGCCGCTTCGGCCACGCGCAGCGCCTCGGCGGCGTTCGGGTTCTTCGCGAGTTCGGCCTGCGCCTCGCGGGCCGCCTGCTCACGGCTCTGCATCGCGGCCGAGCGCGCCGCGCCGGCCGGCCGGGGCCCCATGCCGCGGGTCTTGAAGATGGCGCGAACCGGCCAGCAGTTGCTGGCGATCCGCTCGAGCGCCGCCTTCTGTGCGGCTTCCTGGGCCTTGACCGCATCGCGTGGCGACAGCAGCACCGCCGCCGTCGTGAGTCCCGCGGTCGCCGCCTTGAAGAAATCCCGTCGATCTGCCTGGTAGCCGTGGTCGTGCCGGTCGTTCACGTGAGTCGAAGCCTCCGACGCATCCTACGGCGACGAAGGCCTCATCGTTTCGCCATCGAACGGAAGCGCCTCGAGCTGACGCCACACGCGCCTGCGCAACCAGGACGATTTGTGATCGCGGCAGACACCTCGCCGAGGCCACCGGTCAGCCGCCGCCCGAGCTGCGCGCGTAAGCGCTGTCTAACCGCAGCCACGGTCCCGGAGCGTGATGCGGGGCGCGGGTGGTGAGCGGCGCGCGCCACGGGGTCTCGGCCTCGGCACCTCGTTCCGCTTTGCGGTTCGAGGTGGGGCGCAGTCACACCGCGTCACGTGACGTCCGCGGCGGCCGCGATCAGGACGCGGACTCGCCGGCGCCGATGGGGCGACGTGCGCGACGCCACGTGGCAGGTGCGACGCCGACCACTCGCTTGAACGCGCGGGAGAATGCCGCCTCGCTCTCGTATCCCACATCGAGCGCCACCTCCACGACTTTGGCGTCCGACTCACGGAGCCGGCCGGCCGCCAGCTGCATGCGCCAGTGTGTCAGGTACTGCATGGGCGGTTGACCCATGAAGTGGACGAAACGCTCGTGCAGCGACGACCGCGACATCCCTGCGTGGCTGGCGAGCTGCTCGAGGGTCCAGGCCCGGGCCGGGTCCTGGTGCAGGCGCGACAGCGCACGCCCCACACCGGGATCGCGCATCCCGGCAAGCCAGCCCGTCTGTCCGGCTGGCAGTGTATCGACGTAGCGGCGAAGCACCTCCACGAAGAGTACTTCGCTCATCCGCTCCAGCACGGCCTCTCCGCCAGGGCGCTTGGTGTTCGATTCGCGCACGGCGGTGCGCAGGAAGGCGGGCACCCACGAGTCGACCCCGAGCACACGCCCCGGCAGGTGAATCACGCGAGGCAGGGCTGAGAGCAGCGGGTTGAACGGCCTGGCATCGAGCCCGAGGAAGCCGCAGACCACGGTGGCGCGCTCACGGCCACCACCGTCCAGCCGGGCGGTCATCACGTCGGCGGCGCCCGCGTCGAGCGAGTACGGCAACTGGGCCGGACGCGGCAGGAAACGGAAATCGTCACCTGCCGACGCGGCGCGCAGGCCCGGCGCGCTCGACATGACGTGGCTGTCTCCCTGCGGAAACACGACGACGTCGCCCCCCTCCAGCCGAATCGGCGACTCGCCGGCAACCGCTGCCCAGCACGCGCCCTCGGCGACGGCGTGGAACTCCATCAGGTGATCCACACCCGGCAGCACATGCGGAATCAGCGTGTTCATGGGCGGGGCTTCAGCCACCCACGGCGACGTGCCCTCGACGTAATAAAAGAGGGCTCCGCGAAGACGAACGGCACGCAGCAGGTCCGACAGGATGTCTCCGCTCATCGCGCCTCACTTCTCCAACGTCGCCGCCCCGTCGGACGCACGAGCAAGCGTTTCCGACGCTCGACGGGTCAAGGAGCACCGCCAGTCGGTCATGCTGTGACCGCACTGGCGCGCATCGATCGTGAGCACGCCGACAGGGAGAGTGAGATGAACCAGACGACCGCCGACACCATTCTCGTACCTACCATGAGCGCCCACCCCAACGCAGCGCCCGATCTCAGCGCCATCAAGTCGCGGCAGCAGGCGACGTGGGCCTCGGGGGACTACGGCCAGATCGGGGTCCGCCTGCAGATTGTGGGCGAGTCGCTGTGCGAAGCCGTGGACCTGCGCGCCGGCGAACGGGTTCTCGACGTGGCGGCCGGCAACGGCAACGCTTCGCTCGCGGCTGCCAGACGCTTCGCCGACGTGACGTCGACCGACTACGTCCCGACGCTGCTCGCCCAAGGCCGCCTGCGTGCGGAAGCCGAGCACCTGCCGATCAGCTTCCGCGAGGCCGACGTCGAGCAGTTGCCGTTCGACGATGCATCGTTCGATGTCGTGATGTCGACCTTTGGCGTGATGTTCGCCCCCGATCAGCAGCGCGCCGCTGGCGAGCTGGTGCGCGTGGCCAAGCCGGGTGGAAGGATAGGTCTGGCCAACTGGACGCCCGAGGGCTTCCTGGGACGGCTCTTCCAGGTGATCACGCGGTTCGTGCCGCCACCGCCGGGTGTCGTCTCGCCGATGGCCTGGGGCACCGAGCCGCATCTGGTGGAGTTGTTCGGACCCCACGCGACCGACATCGGCACGGCGCGCAAGACGTACGTGTTCCGGTATCGCTCGGCCGAGCACTTCGTCGATTTCTTCCGTACATATTACGGGCCGACGCACCGGGCCTTCGCCGCATTGGATGACCAGGGCACACAGGCGCTGCACGATGCGCTGGTCGCGTTGCTGCGGACCGAGAGCACCCGTGACGATTCCCTCGTTGTCCCGGCGGAGTATCTGGAAGTGGTCATCACCAGGTAACCGCCTGGCGATGAACAGGGTCTCGAGGGACGTTCCACGCCACCTCGTGTTGTCGCGGTACACGTGCTCGCACTTCTGCTGTTCCGTTTGTGTCGAAGGCCGGACTGCAGGCGGGAATGAGTAACGTCGGGCCGTTCGCCGCCGCGGGCGAGCCGCAGTACCATGACCCTGCCCATGCCCGACCAGGACACCTCCGTTCACGACGGCGCTCCGTCCCGAACGCATCGCATCGCTCTCTACCCGGGCGACGGCATCGGCACGGAGGTCGTGGACGCGACGGTCGACGTGCTCGATGCCGCGGTCGCCCGAGCCGGCCGCGGTCATCTCTCGTACGAACGCTTCGACTGGGGCATGGCCCACTACGATCGGCACGGTCGACTGGTCCCCGACGACTTCCTGGACACGTTGCGCCGGTTCGACGCGATCTTCCTCGGAGCAGTGGGGTGGCCGGCGCGCCTGCCGGATCACATCACCCTGACGCCGCTCATCCGCCTGCGCCAGGTATTCGACCTCTACGCCTGCGTGCGCCCGGCCCGCACGTTCGAAGGCGTGCCGACGCCACTCAGGAACAC
>JAEYZV010000508.1 GCA_023427865.1 Acidobacteriota bacterium | reverse complement strand
GTCCACCTCCGAACCGTCGCGTCCCCAGTTATGATGCGACCCCATGCACGTGCGATTGGGCATGGTCGGGGCGGTGGTCGCGCTGTCACTCGTCTCCACGCGGGCCCAGGTCCGTCCCATCTACAGCGAGGGCGCCGCCGGCCTCGTCCAGAAGCTGCAGCGGTTGACGACGACGGCCAGTGCGATCCACACGGGGGCGCATCCCGACGACGAGGACAGTGCGCTCATCGCACGCCTCGCGCGAGGCGATCACGCGCGCGTCGCCTATCTCTCGCTCAATCGCGGTGAGGGTGGTCAGAACGTCCTCGGACCCGAGTTCTACGAGGCGCTCGGCGTCATCCGTACGGAGGAACTGCTGCAGGCGCGCGCCCTCGACGGCGGCGAACAGTTCTTCACGCGCGTGAACGACTTCGGCTACACGGTCAACATGCCGGAGACCGAGCGCAAGTGGGGCGGTCGCGACGTGCCGCTCGCCGACATGGTGCGGGTGCTGCGCATGTACCGTCCGCTCGTCGTCGCGTCGCGCTTCAGCGGCACGCCCGCCGACGGGCACGGCAACCACCAGTTGGCCGGTGCGCTGACGCCACTGGCCGTGGAGGCGGCAGCCGACCCCGCGCGGTTTCCCGAACAGGTGACCGAAGGCCTGCGCCCCTGGCAGGTGAAGAAGCTGTACGTCGGCATGCGCTTCGGACCGAACCAGCCCGACCCGCCGACGCTCAGCCTGCCGACCGGCATCCTCGACCCGGCCCTCGGCCGCAGTTACGCGCAGATTGCCGCCGAAGGGCGCTCGCAGCACAAGACGCAGGAGATGGGCGGCGCGCTGCTGCACGGTCCGCAGTCCACGAGTCTGCGCCTCGTGACGAGCGTGGTGCCGAAGGTGGAGCGCGAGACCTCGGTGTTCGACGGCATCGACACCTCCATCCCCGGGCTCGCGACGCTGGCCGGGCTGCCCGCCGGCGCGCTGGCGACGGAACTGGGCGTGATGGATGCCGCGGCGCGCGAGGCGCTCGAGACACTCGACGTCCGCTCGCCTCGCGCCATCCTTCCCGCCCTGGCGCGTGGCCTCGCGGCCGCACGCGCCGCGCGGCGGGCCGTGGCGAATGCGTCGGCTTCCGCTGACGCGATGGCCGAGGCCGCCTTCCTGCTCGACCGGGAGATTGCCGACTACGAGGCGGCCGTGCTGCACGCGTCCGGCGTCCACCTGGAGGCGCTGGCGACGAGCGAGACCGTCACGCCGGGCGGGCAGATCAGCATCAGCGTCCGCGGGTTCGTGCCCGAGGGCGCGGACGTCGTGCTCGCGAAGCCGACGCTGGCGGTGCCGGACGGCTGGACGCAGTCGCCGCTCGCGGAGGCGCCGCAGTTCTCGGGGCGCGGGTTCATGTCCCGCTTCCTGCGCGAGCAGCCAACGCTGCAGTCGTCGTTCGTCGTCACGGCCAGCGGCGATGCGCGCGTGTCGCAGCCGTACTGGCTGGAGCAGCCGGCTGCCGGGGACGTGTTCACGTGGCCAGCCGACGCGCCGCGGCACCTGCCGTTCGGCCCGCCGATCGCCACGGGACGGGCGCTGCTGGAAGTCGCGGGCGAAGCGATCGCGCTGACGGTCCCCGTACAGCACCGCATCATCGACCCGGTTCGGGGGGAGTTGCGTCGGGAGTTGGCCGTCGTGCCGGCGCTGTCGGTGCAGGTGACGCCGTCGCTGGATGTCGTCGCGCTCGAGCAGTCCCGCACGCCGCGGCAGGTCACGGTCCGTGTGGACAGCCAGGCGCCGACGCCCACCACCGGTGAGGTCACCCTCGTGCTTCCGGAAGGCTGGACCGTCGACCCGGCGCAGGCTCCGTTCAGCATCGAGCAGGCAGGGCAGAGCGCCAGTGCGCGGTTCGCGGTGACGCCGCCGGCAAACGTGAAAGCCGGCACGTACGTGTTCACCGCGAGGGCATCGGCCGGAGGGCGCGCCTACGAGCAGCAGCTCCGCACGATCGCCTACCCGCACATCCGGACGCACCGCATCTACGAACCCGCCCGGTTCGACCTGCGGCTCGTCGACGTGCAGGTCGCGCCGGTCACGGTCGGGTACATCATGGGCACCGGCGACACCGTGCCGGACGGTCTCCGACGGCTCGGCGTCCCGGTCACGCTGCTGACGGCAGACCAGGTGGCCTCGGGCGACCTCTCGGAATTCGACGCGATCATGGTGGGCGTCCGCGCCTCGGAAGTGCGGCCGGATTTCGTCGCCAACCACGGACGGCTCATCGACTACGTGCGCAATGGCGGCACGATGATCGTGCAGGAGCAGCACGAGGTCTACACGCAGAAACAGCTGGTGCCGTTCCCGGCCGAGATCGGCTCGCGCGTCACCGACGAGGAGGCGCCCGTGACGATTCTCGAGCCGACCCATCCCGTGTTCACGACGCCCAACCGGATCACGCAGGCCGACTTCGCCAACTGGCGACAGGAGCGCAACGCCTACGGCTTCCGCACGTGGGACGCGCGGTACACGCCGCTGCTCGAGAGCCACGATCCCTGGGACACGGAGCAGAGGGGCGGGCTGATGTACGCGCGCATCGGCAAGGGGCACTACGTGTACAGCGCCTACTCCTGGTTTCGCCAGTTGCCCGACGGGGTTCCCGGCGCCTATCGGATCGTCGCGAACCTCGTGAGCCTCGGCGCCGATCGGTGATGTGCCCGTCGGGCGAGGCCCGACGGCTCATATGGAGGACCCCTTCGCAAGCTCCCGCTGCCGAGGTCTAACCGGTGTGCTCGTCTGTCTGCATCCCGTTGCTCCTTGGTGAGCGCAGCGCGCGCGTCGAGGACGGCCAGGTCGCGAGTGATCACGCTCATATGCGCGGGTTGGTACCGCAGGGCGCGGATCCGATCGCGGGCG
>JAEYZV010000466.1 GCA_023427865.1 Acidobacteriota bacterium | reverse complement strand
GGGCCCGACGGCTACATACGCACAGGCTGCAGGCCCGACGGCTACGTACGGCGAGGGCGGGAAATCGGTAGGCAGCCGGCGCCCACGGGCGACGGCCCCGACGAGGCGGTCAGCCGCCGCTCATGATGTAGCTCTCGAGACTGCTGATGGTGAACTGCTGTTCCTGGACGATCGCGCGCACCACGTCGCCGATCGAGATGACGCCGACGAGCCGGCCGTCGTCCATGACCGGCAGGTGCCGGATGTGGCGCTCGGTCATGAGCGCCATGCACTCGCCGCACGTCCAGCCCGGCGCCACGCTCACCACGTCGTCGGTCATGATCTCCCGCACGTAGGTCTCGCGCGAGTTCTTGCCGTGCAGGACCATCTTCCGGGCGTAGTCGCGCTCCGACAGGATTCCCACGAGCTTGTCGTCGCTCACCACGAGCGCGGCGCCGATGTTCTTCTCGGCCATCAGGCGCAAGGCGTCGAAGACCGTCGCGTCGGGGCTCACCGTGTGGACCTCCGGCTTGCCCGCGAGCATCTGTCGCACGAGAGTCATCATGGCTTCCCCCTGGAACAAGCGCACGCTATGCCGGCTCTTGCCGCGAGTCAAGCGGGGCCGTGGACGGGCTAGTACTTTCACGTCTTGCGTCTGCGGGCCAACGTCCGGATGATGCGCGCACCCATGAACGACCTGATCGTCGAACGCCAGGCTGCCGCCGGGTCCACGGCGGGCACCGGGCGCCCCCCTTACGCGGCGTGTGCGCTCGTCGGCCTCGGTGGGCTGTTCGCTGGCGTGACCGGACCCCTGCTGAGCACCTTCGTTCCCCTGCTCGTGAGGGACGCGCTCGGCGACAACCGCACGGCCATCGGCGCCGTGATGGCCATCGACAACGTGCTGTTGCTCGCGCTGGTGCCGATCGCGGGCGTGCTGTCGGACCGCGCGGCGGCGCGTGGCGGCGGGCGCCTGCCTCTCGTGCTCGCCGGCTTCGGCCTCGCGGCGCTCGGCATGGCGCTGTTCCCGTGGTCGCCGGCCTTCGGCCTGGCCGGCATCGTCGTCGCGATGGTGGTCCTCTACAGCGGGATCAACCTGCAGCGATCGCCCGTGCAGGCGCTCGTCGCCGACATGGTGCCCTCGGCTCACCGCTCGCTTGCAACCGGTTCGGTCACCTTCCAGATGTGCGTCGGCGCGATCGTCTTCCTGATGATCGGGCGTGCCCTTGGCATGCAGGTCGGCTTCGTCGTGGCGGCGGCAACCGTTGCCGCCATCGGCGCGGCGATGGCGCTCGGCCTGACCGAGCCACGGCGTCCCTCAGGTACCGCCGTCGAGGCGACACACGCGGCGATCCGGCAGGCGCTTGCCGACGTCCTCGGCGGACGCGTGCCGGGGCTGCGGGCCGTGTTCGTCGCGTCGTGCCTGCTCCAGTTGACGTTCCAGACGTTCTCGACGTGGTTCTCCCTCCACGCCACCGAGCGCTTCGCCATCCGCGGCGAGGACGCCGCGATCGGGTTCATCGCCTGGGCGGTCGGCGGGGTGCTCGGGGCGCTGCCGGCCGGCATGATCGGCATGCGCGTGGGTCGGCGCACCTCCATCGTCGCGGGATTCTCCGCGATGGCGATCACGCTGCTGGCGCTCGATCGGGTGGACAGCCTCGCGGCGGCGATTCCGCTGCTGGCGCTCGCCTCGGCGAGCTGGACGCTGCCGAGCGTGAACGCCTACCCGCTGTTCGTCGAGCCGATCCCGCGCGAGCGGCGCGGCGTGGTGGCGGCGCTGTTCCTGCTCAGCATGGCACTCGGTGGGGCGGTGGGCGATCCCCTCAACGGCGCGGTGTTCGACGCGGCAGGTGGCTACCGCCCGCTGTTCCTGCTCATGGCCACGTACTCGGCCCTTGCTGCGGTCGCGATCCTGCGCGTGCGGCGTGGCGTCGGCGAAGCGGGAACCGGCGAAAACCCAGCGGGGGATCAGTCCAGCCAACGCACCTTGTAGAGACGTTCGCCCTCGAGGTGCACCTCCCCGTCCGGATGGCGGAACCGTATGCGGCTGGTCCACCACTCGGGCGAGTCGGCCTTCGTGTAGGCGAGCCGGCCACTCTGCGGGTGAATCACGGCGCTCTTGACGTGGTCGACGCTGCGGAGGTCGGGGTCCGGGGCAAACGCCCTCGTGTCGCGATCGAAGCGCCACACGCCGTCCGTCGTACTGACGATGAGCTGCGGCGTGCCGGGCACGGGCGACAGCTCGTGACCACCGGCGTCGGGCAGCGTGTAGCGCGCGTCCAGGTGCAGCGACGGGGCCGGCCCGTCCCACTCGCGCAACGTGTAGGCCCGCAGTTCCCGCTCCCCCAGCGCCCACAGCCGCTGGCGCTGCTCGTCCCAGACCGCGCCGTGCCCCGAGTACAGGTCGGTCGAGAACAGTTCCCGCTCCGGCACACGAGCGTCGAAGACCACCAGCCGGTTGCCGGTGTGCTCGCGCACGCTGCAAGCGAGCACGATCCGGTCGCCCGGCAGCAGGTCCGCCGAATGCGTGTTCCCGCATGCGCCCCACCACGTCGCCGCACCGGTCGATCGGTCGACGAGGGCGGCGCCATCGCTCGAGGCCGTGATCAGCATCCGATTGCCCCGGACGGGCTTGCAGTCGTCGGTCGTCCGGAACTTCGTCCTGTATGCCTCGGGGAGTTCGGGTCGGTCGGCCGCACGCCAGCTCCACGTCTTGCTCGGCGTGGACGAGATCTCGAGGACGAACACCTCGTCCCAGCCACAGACGACGAGCGACTGGGCCATTGCCGATGAGGCAGCGCCGAGCAGCGCAAGCACGACGAGCACGAAACAACGCATGAGCACGTCGGCACTCTACCGCACCTCTGCCGCGCGCGTGCCCGTCCCGGCGTGCAACCGGCAGGAACAATCCCTGCACGTGGACCCGACATGGAGATGCGCCTCATCGGAAATCTCACCGTTCACCGGTCCGTTCGTGCGTCGGCGGCTGGGAGCTGACCCATGCCCATCGACGACCTCTGGTACAAGAACGCCGTCATCTACTGCCTCGACGTCGAGACGTTCCAGGACGCCAGCGGTGACGGCATCGGCGACATGGAGGGCCTGACGCGACGCCTCGACTACCTGCACGGGCTCGGCGTCACGTGCATCTGGCTGCAACCGTTCTACCGGTCGCCCAACCGCGACAACGGCTACGACGTGGCCGATTACTACAGCGTGCACGAAGAGCACGGATCGCTCGGCGACTACGTTCGCATGATGCAGCACGCGCGTGCACTCGGGATGCGCGTGATCGTGGACCTGGTCGTGAGCCACACCTCGATCGACCATCCGTGGTTCCGCGCGGCGCGCGCCGACCGTCGTTCCCCGTATCGCGACTGGTACGTCTGGGCCGACCAGCGCCCCAGCAACCACAAGGACGGCATCGTCTTTCCCGGCACGCAGCGGACCAACTGGACGTGGGACCGCAGCGCCGGCCAGTACTACTTCCACCGCTTCTACAGCCACCAGGCCGACCTGAACACGTGGAATCCGCACGTGCGTGCCGAGATCAAGAAGATCATGGGGTTCTGGCTGCAGCTCGGCGTCTCCGGCTTTCGCATGGACGCCGTGCCGTTCCTGATCGAGAAGAAGGGCGCGGGCATCGAACCACAGAAGGACTACGGGCTGCTGAAGGAGATGCGGACGTTCCTGCAGTGGCGTTCGGGAGATGCGATCCTCCTCGCCGAAGCCAACGTGCCCCCCGGCGAGAGCGAGGCCTACTTCGGCGACGAAGGTGACCACCTGCAGATGATGCTGAACTTCCCCGTGAACCAGCGCCTGTTCTATGCGCTGGCCTCGTCCGACATCGACCCGCTCGTCCGGGCGCTCGACGACACGCGGCGCAAACCGCCGAACGCGCAGTGGGTGCAGTTCCTCCGCAGCCACGACGAGCTGGACCTCGGGCGGTTGACCGACGAGCAGCGGCAGAAGGTGTTCGACGCGTTCGCGCCGAAGCCGTCGATGCAGCTGTACGAGCGGGGCATCCGTCGGCGCCTCGCGCCGATGCTCGGCGACGACCGGCGGCGCCTCGAGTTCGCCTTCGGGCTGCTGATGTCGCTGCCCGGCACGCCGATGCTGCAGTACGGCGACGAGATCGGCATGGGCGACGACCTGTCGCTGCCCGAGCGGGAGTGCGCCCGGACGCCGATGCAGTGGACCGCCGAGCGGCACGCGGGGTTCTCGCAGGCACGCACGATCGTGCGACCGGCGATCCGGCAGGGGCCGTTCGGCTACCCGAGACGCAACGTCGAGGAGCAGCGGCGCGATCCTCAGTCGCTGCTGAACTGGCAGGAACGCATCATCAGGATGCGAAAGGAATGTCCCGAGATCAGCTGGGGTGACTACACCGTCCTCCGCACGAGCGTTCCCGAGGTGCTCGCGCTGTGCTACGACTGGCGCGACACGTCGCTGGTCACGCTGCACAACTTCAGCAACCGCACGGTGCGACCGCGATTCACGCTGCGGTGTCGTCGTTCGGAAGCGCTCGTGAACGTGTTCCTCGGCGCGCGGCACTCGGCCAACGAGGCAGGAGTCCACCAGATCACGCTGAAGCCGTGGGCGTGGCACTGGCTGCGCGTCGGCGATGGCGACAACGTGCTGGCGCGCGACATGCTCGACGTGGCGCCGTAATGACCGTGGAACGCGCCGGCAGGTAACAGTCAGGTAACAGGTGCACAGGGTGCCAGGTCACAGGGGGCCAGGACGACAGGTGACAGGTCACAACGCAACGCCGCGCGACGGTCGGGTCGGGCGCATTCCCGGAACGAAACGGTAAGACGCATTCCCCGAACGGGACGGTAGGGCGCGTCCCCGAACGGACGGTAGGGCGCGTTCCCCGAACGGACGGTAGGGCGCGTTCCCCGAACGCGCCGGCAGGTTACAGGCAGGTAACAGGGGCACAGGGTGCCAGGTCACAGGGGCCCAGGGCGACAGGTGACAGGTCACAGCGCAACGCCGCGCGACGGTCGGGTCGGGCGCATTCCCGGAACGAAACGGTAAGACGCTTCCCCGAACGGGACGGTAGGGCGCGTTCCCCGCACGCGCCGGCAGGTTACAGGCAGGTAACAGGTGCACAGGGTGCCAGGTCACAGGGGCCCAGGACGGCAGGACGACAGGTGACAGCGCAACGTCGGGTCGTCGATGTTCTATGCTGCGGTGCATGTCGAGGAGACTGGGAATGACCAACAGGACGTGGGGCATCGGTGCCGCGGCGCTGGTGACGGGACTCGGCGCGGGCGTGTTGCTCGCGCAAGCACCGGCGACGCAACCGTACGTGGTCGGCAATGCGCTCGGCTTGCCGATCGTGCCGGCCGCTGGCGGCACGTTCACGCCGATGTCGTCGAACGTGAAGGTGTACGGCGCGATCTATTCGGCGGAGAGCTGCTCGTACGATCCGGTCCGCAACCTGATCGTCGTGCCCAACCGCGGCGTACCGCAGAACGTGCAGGCCAACAACGCGTGGATTTCACTGCTCAATCACGACGGATCGGTGCACACGGCACGCTGGATCGGCGTGCAGGCCGGCGACGCACGCGCCGCCCTCTCGCCGCCGCTCGTGCTCAACGAACCGTTCGGGAGTGACATCCGCGACGGCGTCCTCTACCTTGCCGACCGCGACGGAAGCACCCGCCCGGACGACCGGGGCGTGGCGGTGATCAGGCGCTTCACGATGGCCACCGGCCTGCCGGCTGGCGAGACGCCCGTGCCGGCCGTCGAATGGTTCAACGACATCGCCGTGGCCGCCGACGGCACCGTGTACGGCACGGTGTCGGGCGGCGCGCAGGAAGCCGACGCGCAGACCTGGCAGGTGTGGCGCATCCCGCAGCAGGGCGAGGCCCGCATGATCGTGCAGGGCGCGCCCCTGAAGCGGCCCAATGGCATCGCCGTCGACGGCGACGGCAATCTCGTGGTCGTGAACATGCTGACGCCGGACGTCCTCACGCTCTCGACCGACGGACGCCTCCTGAAGACCGAACAGGCAGCACAGGCCGGCAACGACGGCATCGTGATCATGCGGGACGGGACCAAGTACGTGAGCAGCGTCATCGAAGGCGGCATCACGCGCATGCGTCCCGGCCAGCCGGCCGACCTGATCGCCCGCAACATCCCGAACGCCGCCTCCATGTGCTACGACGCCGGCGCGAATCAGCTCGTGGTTCCGATGAACGCCAACAACGCGCTCGCCTTCGTCAAGCTCGACTGAGTTCGCACCTCTCCCCACACGTCAGGTAGGGCCCGCTGTCCCAGCGGGCCGTCTGCCGCGCGTCTGAGCCGTGTACCCCGCGCCCCTGAGGCGTTGCAGCGTCCCTGCCCGGCCCGAGCCACCGCGCGGTCGGGGAGCGCCCTCCCTGTCACCGGCGACCCGCCCTCCTGTTCCCTGACACCTGTCGCCCTGTGCGCCTGTGACCTGCCCCCCTGTGC
>JAEYZV010000560.1 GCA_023427865.1 Acidobacteriota bacterium | reverse complement strand
CGAGGGCGGCTTCCATCTCTCCGGCTTCAAGGCGGCGTTGACGCGTACGGTCAACGCGTACATCGCCAGCGCCAACCTGCCGAAGGACCTCAAGGACACGCCGATCAGCGGCGACGACGCCCGCGAGGGCCTGGCCGGGGTGATCAGCGTCAAGATCCCCAATCCGCAGTTCGAAGGTCAGACCAAGACCAAGCTCGGCAACACCGAGGTCAAGGGCATCGTCGAGACGATCGTCAACGAGCGGCTCGGCGCCTTCTTCGAGGAGCACCCGCAGGTCGCCAAGGCGATCATCCAGAAGGCGGCCGACGCGGCGCGAGCCCGGGAAGCGGCGCGCAAGGCGCGTGACCTGGTGCGCCGCAAGGGCGCGCTCGATGGCAGTTCGCTGCCCGGCAAGCTTGCCGACTGTCAGGAGCGTGATCCGGCCCAGAGCGAGCTCTACATCGTCGAGGGCGACTCGGCAGGCGGGTCGGCAAAGCAGGGCCGCGACCGCCGCTTCCAGGCCATCCTGCCCATCAAGGGCAAGATCCTGAACGTCGAGAAGGCGCGGTTCGACAAGATGCTGAGCAGCGACGAGATCAAGACGATGATCGCGGCGCTCGGCACCGGCATAGGCCGCAAGCGCGAGGAAGGCGATCGCGACGGGTTCGATCTGGGCAAGCTGCGCTACCACCGCGTCATCATCATGACCGACGCCGACGTGGACGGCTCGCACATCCGTACGCTGCTGCTGACGTTCTTCTACCGTCAGATGCGCGAGCTTATCGACAACGGCCACATCTACATCGCGCAGCCGCCGCTGTATCGCGCCAAGCGCGGCAAGCACGAGGTCTACATCAAGAACGATGCGGACCTCGAGGCGTTCCTGATCCGGCGTGCGGCGGACTCGCGCGTGCTGCGCCTGGTCGACAACGGCGGTGGCGAGTACCGCGGTGAGGCCCTCGAGGGGCTGCTGCACAAGCTGATCGCCTTCGATCGCAACTTCCGGCAGGTGGAGCGACGCGGCGTGCCGCGCGACGTGGTGCGTGCCCTGCTCGACGCCGGCGCGCGGGACCGCGAGTTCTTCGCCCAGAGGCCGGCCCTCGATGCGCTCGCGGCGACGCTGTCGCGTGAGCAGCGCCAGGTGTCGGTGGTCGCCGACGAGGAACACAACGCGTTCCTGCTGGAGATCGACGACCGGACGGCCGGGTACCCGCGTGTGTCGCGTGCCGGCATCGAGTTCGTGCAGACGCCGGACTACCGCACGCTGCTTGCCAGCTACCGCGACGTCGCCAACGTGCACGGCCGGATGGTGATCTCCCACGTCGCCGCCGTCGCCGGCGATGCCGCCGAGGTCGAGGCCGCGGAGGAGCTCCCCGAAGGGACGCCAGGCACCGAGCCGTCGGCCGAGCCGGTGCGGCGCGCCGCCAGGAAGGACACCGACGACCACGAGGTGCAGTCGCTGCCGGAGCTCGTTGACTATTTCATCGAGGTCGGGCGCAAGGGCGTCGCGATCAACAGGTACAAGGGCCTCGGCGAGATGAACCCGGAGACGTTGTGGGAGACCACGATGAAACCGGAGGTGCGCACGCTGCTGCAGGTGCGTGCCGAGGACCAGGCCGAAGCGGATCTGATGTTCTCCACGCTCATGGGCGACCAGGTGGAGCCTCGCCGCAAGTTCATCGAGGACAACGCCCTCGACGTGAAGAACCTCGACGTCTGAGCCCGCTGCGCGACCCGCGGCGCACCGGTAGGGCTTGCATCAGCCCGGCCCCGTCCGGCGCCCGGCGGGAACGGCTCCGGGTCGCCATGCCACCACGATTCCAGCTATGACCACGCTTCCGACTCGCGTACCCGTCAACATCGAAGACGAGATGCGCCGCTCGTACATGGATTACGCGATGAGCGTGATCATCGGGCGTGCCCTGCCCGACGTGCGCGACGGGCTCAAGCCGGCGCACCGCCGCGTGCTGTTCGCGATGCGGCAGATGGGGCTGGCGAGCAACCGCGCCTATCGCAAGTGCGCGAAGATCGTCGGCGAGGTCATCGGCAACTACCACCCGCATGGCGACGCGCCGGCGTACGACACGCTCGTCCGGCTCGCGCAGGACTTCAACATGCGCTATCCCCTGGTCGATCCCCAGGGGAACTTCGGCAGCGTGGACGGCGACCGTCCCGCGGCCTACCGCTACACCGAGGCCCGTCTCGAAGCGCTCGCCGAAGCGCTCATGGCCGATCTCGACAAGGAAACCGTCGACTTCGTCCCGAACTTCGACGAGACCACCACCGAGCCGACGGTGCTGCCCACCCCGATCCCGAACCTCCTGGTGAATGGATCGGCGGGCATCGCCGTGGGCATGGCGACGAACATCCCGCCGCACAACCTCACCGAGGTCGTCAACGGCATCATCGCCATCACCGATCCGGCCAAGGCCTTCACGGTGGACGAGGAAGGCCGTCCGCAGCCGCTCACGCGCGAGGAGAAGCGCCGGCGGCTCACGCAGCACATCCTCGGCCCCGACTTCCCCACCGGCGCCACGCTCGTCGGGCGCGCGGGCATCGCGTCGGCCTATGCGACGGGCCGCGGCACGGTGATCATGCGGGCGCGCAGCGAGATCGAGTCCGTGGGCCGCGGGAGCGATCGCCAGGCGATCGTCTTCACCGAGATCCCGTACCAGGTCAACAAGGCGAAGATGATCGAGCGCATCGCCGACCTGGTGCGCGAGAAGACGCTCGAGGGCATCTCCGACATCCGCGACGAGTCCGATCGACAGGGCATCCGTGTCGTCATCGAGCTCAAGCGCGGCGAGATTCCGGACGTCGTCCTCAACAATCTCTACAAGCACACGCCGCTGCAGTCGTCGTTCGGCATCATCATGCTGGCGATCGTGGACGGGCGGCCGCGGGTGCTGCCGCTGCTCGAACTCGTCGAGCGGTTCGTGGAATTCCGCCGCGACGTCGTGCGCCGGCGGACCGAGTTCGAGCTGCGGAAAGCCGAAGCTCGCGCCCACATCCTCGAAGGCCTGAAGATCGCGCTCGACCACCTCGATGCCGTGATCGCGTTGATCCGTGCGGCGAAGAACCCGCCCGAGGCGCGCGAGGGCCTCATGGCCAACTTCGGCCTCTCGCAGGTCCAGGCCCAGGCGATCCTCGACATGCAGCTCCAGCGCCTCACGGGCCTCGAGCGGCA
>JAEYZV010000325.1 GCA_023427865.1 Acidobacteriota bacterium | reverse complement strand
CGCCCGCCTGCCCGCCGCCGGGCGCACGCCCGGCGACGTGCCGTACATGGTGATGGACCTCGTGGAAGGAGAGTCCATCGACACCTACTGCGACCGGCATCGCCTCGACGTGCGGCGCCGCCTCGACCTGTTCCTCGTGGTCTGTGATGCGGTGCAGCATGCGCACCAGGCGCTCGTGGTGCACGGCGACCTCAAGCCGTCGAACATCCTCGTGACCCTCGACGGGTCCGTGCGGCTCGTCGACTTCGGCGTGGGCCGCCTGCTCGGCCGCGATCGCGAGGACACGGGCGACCCGGCGCCTCGCGTCGCCGCCACGCCCTGCTATGGCTCGCCCGAGCAACTGCGTGGAGCGCCGATCTCGGTCGGCACCGACGTGTACGCCCTCGGGCTGCTGCTGTACGAGTTGCTCGTGGGGGATCGCGCGTTTGCGGCCACGCCCACGGCCGTCGCGCGGCGGGTCGCCTGTCCGGAGACCTGCGTGCCGTTGCCGCCGAGCGAGCACCTTGCGCGGAGAGCCGCAGACGAGCCGGACGGGGCGCGTGCGCAGGCAGCGCTGCGCGCGACCGGTCCCCGGCGGCTGATTCGCGTGGTGCGCGGCGACCTCGACGCGATCGTGTCGCGCGCCACCCGCGCCGACCCGAGCGAGCGCTATCCGACGGCGGCGGCGCTGGCGCAGGAGGTTCGTCGCTTCATGGATGGCCATCCGGTGGCGGCCAGGCGCCGGGGCCTTGCCGGCAGGGCCCTCGCGTTCGTCGGCCGGCATCGCCTTGCGGTGTCGGCATACGCGGTCGTGGGGCTGTTGCTCGCAGCCCTGGCGGGGCTCGGCGTGACACACGTGCGCGCGGTGACGCTCGAACGCGAGCGCGTGCGCCTCGAACGCGACCGCGCGACTTCGGTCATGCGTGTGCTCGTCGACCTGTTCGAGACCGCCAATCCCGAAATCGTCCCCGGTGGCGACCGCCAGACGGTCGGCGAGTTCCTCGTTCGCGCCGAGGCGCGCGTCCGCGGGTCGTTGGCGGATCAGCCGGCCATCGCCGCGCGGCTACGGCACGTGCTCGGGCTCGCGCACGGCGCCCGCAGCGATCACGACGCGGCCCGCACGCTGCTGTCGTCGGCGCTCAGCCTGCATCGTGCAAGCGACGGCCCCAACGCAGTGGACACTCTCGCGGCGCAGCTCGATCTGGCCGAGCTCCTGGTGTGGCTGCACGAGCCGGAGGAGGCTGCCGCGCTGGCCGAGGATGCCGACGCACGGCTCCTGCGTCATCACGGAGCGACGCACCCGCTGCGCGCGACGGCGCTGCACGTCAAGGCCGAGGTCGCCGGTTCCCCCGACGAGGCCCGGCCGCACGTCGAGCACGCGGCCCGCATCGCGAGGCTGGCGCTGCCTCCCGGCGATCCGCGACGCATCCGCCGCGTGAACGCCGAGGCCGTTGCGATGCTGCGGTCGGGCCGGCACGACCAGGCCGAGGCACTGTTCGATGAAGCGATGCGGGGCGCTGCGCAGGTGAACGGCGGGCGATCTCCGGTGACCATCGGCGTGCTCACCGACCGCGCCGCCCTGGACATGGCCCGCGGCGACGCGGCGGCGGCCGAGGTCCGTCACAGGCAAGCGTTCGCGCTCGCGCTCGATCTCGTCGGCCCCGACAGCTTCCAGGCGGCCAACGCGCTCAACAACCTCGCGGTGGCGGTGGCAAGTCAGGGTCGGTTCGACGAAGCGGTTGGCGTGTTGCGCGACAGCCACGCGCGCCACGTGCGGCTGTTCGGTGCCGACCACCCGCGCACGATCAATGCAGCCCGCAACGTCGGCATGGCGCTGTATCTGGCCGACGATGCGGAGGCCTGCATTGCGTGGATGCGTCCGGCAAGCGCCGCGCTCCTGCGTGTCGCGGGGCGTCGTCACCCGGGCGTCGCGTACATGCACGCCCAGCTTGCGCGTTGCCTCGTGCGGGCAGGGCAGCCCGATGGCGCGGCGACGCTGCTCGAGGCCGCCGTGGCCGACCTCGGCGCTCCGGGGGCGCAGGCAACCGACTACCTCGCCAACTCGCGGTTGTGGCTCGGCACGCTGTCGCTGGCACGCGGCAACCGCGAACGCGCGGCGGAACTGGTGCGGGCCGCCGTCGATCACCACCGGAGCGTCCGACCGTCGACGCACCCTGCGCGCATCGAGGCCGAGTGCGAGCTCGCCCGCGTGCTGCATGTGGAGGGACACCGCGACGCCCCGGCCGCGGCCGCCTCGTGTGTCGCGAGACTGCCGGCCGCGCCAGCCATGCCGCCGTGGCGCGCGGAAGCGGCGCGGCAGCTTCTGCAAGGAGGAAGGAGGAAGGAGTAAGGAGTAAGGAGGGTTGTTCCTTCCTCCTTACTCCTCCGTCCTTTGTCCTCGTCTAGGCGAGCGTTTCGGCGGGCGTGTCGACGGCGCGTCGCGATGCCAGCTTGTGCGCGTGGGCGGCCTCGACGAACCCGGCAAACAGCGGGTGCGGCTTGAGCGGCTTGGACTTGAACTCGGGGTGGAACTGCACGGCGATGAACCAGGGGTGCGACGGCAGTTCCACCATCTCGACGAACTTGCCGTCGAGGGAGCGGCCGACGATCTGCAGGCCGTGCTCCACGAGCGCCGGCTCGTAGAGGCAGTTGAACTCGTAGCGGTGGCGATGCCGCTCGTGGATCACGTCCGAGCCATACACCTTGTGGGCGAGCGATCCGGGCTTCAGCTGGCAGGCGTACGACCCGAGGCGCATCGTGCCGCCGAGATCGTCGACGCCGAGCAGGTCACGCAGCTTGTAGATCACCTTGTCGGAGGTGTCGGGCGCGACCTCGGTGCTGTCGGCGCCGGTGATGCCGCACACGTTGCGCGCGTACTCGACGGTGGCCCACTGGAACCCGTAGCAGATGCCGAAGAACGGGATCTGCCGCGCGCGCGCGACCTCCACCGCCTTCATCATCCCGCGCGTGCCGCGGTTGCCGAACCCGCCTGGCACCAGGATGCCGTCGGCGCCGTCGAGCTCGTGCTCGCCGCCCTCGGCCTCGAGCGCCTCGGCCTCGCTCCACATGATGTGGACCTTCAGCCGATGGTGGAAGCCGCCGTGGAACAGCGCCTCGGTCAGGCTCTTGTACGAGTCCTCCAGTCCGACGTACTTGCCGACGACGTGGATCGTGAGTTCGTCCTTCGGATTGCGGATGCGCTCGACGAGCTCTTCCCAGCGGCCGGCCGGGCGCGGCTCGTTGGGCAGCGAAAGCTGCTTGAGGACGATGCGATCGATGCCCTCTTCGGCCAGCGCGAGCGGCACTTCGTACACGCTCGCGACGTCGCGTGCCGTGATCACGGCGTCCTCGTTGACGTCGCAGAACAGCGCGATCTTGCGCTTGATGTCGCGCGGCAGGATGCGATCGGTCCGGCAGACGAGGATGTCGGGCTGGATGCCGATCGAACGCAGGTCGCGCACGCTGTGCTGCGTCGGCTTGGTCTTCAACTCGCCGGCCGTGCTGACGTGCGGCACCAGCGTCAGGTGGATGTAGAGCGTGTTCTCGCGGCCCACGTCCTGGCGGAACTGGCGGATCGCCTCGAGGAACGGCAGGCTCTCGATGTCGCCGACCGTGCCGCCGATTTCCACGAGCACCACGTCCACGCCGTCCGACACGGCGAGGATGCTCTCCTTGATCGCGTTGGTGATGTGCGGAATCACCTGCACGGTGGCGCCGAGGTAGTCGCCGCGGCGCTCGCGCTGGATCACCGACAGGTAGATCTTGCCGGTCGTCCAGTTGGAGTTCTTCGAGGTGACCGTGTTCGTGAACCGCTCGTAGTGCCCGAGGTCGAGGTCGGCCTCGGTGCCATCGTCGGTCACGTAGACCTCGCCGTGCTGGTACGGCGACATGGTGCCCGGGTCGACGTTGATGTACGGATCGAACTTCTGCAGCGTGACCTTGAACCCGTGGCTCTCGAGGAGCGCGCCGATGGAGGCGGCTGCCAGGCCCTTGCCCAGCGAGGACACCACGCCACCGGTGACGAAGATGTACTTGACGGGTTTGTGGGGCTGCGAAGTCTGCATGGTGGACATCAGGAAGGAGCGGCCGCTGCAAGCACCCGGCGTACCCGCTCGAGGTCGTCGGGGGTGTCGACGCCGAGCGCTTCGTGCCGCGACTCGACCGTCATGATGGCGTGCCCGTGTTCGAGGGCACGCAGTTGTTCGAGCGATTCGCTCAGCTCGAGCGGCGTCGGCGGCAGTGCCGCGAACGCCAGGAGAAATGCCCGCCGGTACACATACAGGCCGACGTGCTTGTACCAGGTCGTCGGCTGGCCGGGGTCTCGAAGGAACGGCACGGCGGCGCGCGTGAAGTAGAGCGCCCGGCCGTGCAGGTCCGTCACCACCTTCACCACCGCGGGGCTCGCGACCTCGGCCGGATCGGTGATGCGCGACCTGACCGTGCTCATCGCGATCGTCGGATCGGCGAGGCACGCCGCCACCGCGTCGTCGATCATCGTCGGCGCGAGCAGCGGCTCGTCGCCCTGCACGTTGACGACGAGCGCGCATTCGAGCTGCGCGGCCACCTCCGCGACGCGCTCGCTGCCGGTGCGGTGGTGCGGCGACGTCATGACCACCTCGCCGCCGAAGGCGCGCACCGCCTCGAACACGCGCAGATCGTCGGTGGCGACGATCACACGTGCGATCGAGGTCGCGTCGCACGCGCGCCGGTAGACGTGCTCGATCATCGGCCGGCCATGGATGTCGGCCAGCGGTTTACCCGGGAGTCGCGTCGAGGAGAATCGTGCCGGAATGACGGCCACGGCCGTCGCCTGTGCCTTGGGATTGGAACCGGCACTGTGCAGCACGAGGAATTCTAGCACGCACGTGGCGGGCCGTCGGCTTTCGGCCGCAGCTGCCGAACCGATCCCACGAGGACACTCGAAGGCCGAAGGCCGACCGACGAAGGCCGTCGGGAATATCATGGCGCCATGTCCAGAGCCGCGCTGGCGGCGGGGTTGCTCCTGGTGATGGCGGGCACGTGGTACTGGGCGCTGCGGCCGGCCTCGCCGTCGTCTGCGCCTCCGCGGGTGCCGGTCACCCCCGTGGCGTCCGGCGCCGACGGCGTGCCGCGCGTCGAGCTCGAGCGCCTCACCACACGCGTACCACCGCCACTGGCTCCGAGCCTGACGCGTAATCCCTTTCACACAGGCGGTATGGCGGCGGCGCCCGCCGCGTCGGTGGTGTCATCGCCTGCGGCGACCGCACGGTCGGGTGAGGCCGCTCCGGCGCCGCGCGCCAC
>JAEYZV010000289.1 GCA_023427865.1 Acidobacteriota bacterium | reverse complement strand
TTATCGTTCTTGTTGTGCTGCTCCGCGAGCAAAGCGAAGAACAGGTACAACAGCCCCAGTCCCTTGCGGGCGATCCGCTCGTGAACGCTGCCGATCCCGCCGGACACATCTCGACGATCCTCGACGGCAAACAGGGTTCGACGATCGGCGGCGTCGCCTACCTCTCGCCGATGCCGCCGTTCAAGGGCATCCTCAGCGACGCGGACATCGCCGCGGTCGTGAACCACGAGCGCACGAGCTGGGGCAACGCGGCGGCGCTGGTCAGCGCGGCAGACGTCGCGGCGCTGCGCTAGCCGTAGCGGCCTTCGACGTAGTCGGCAGTGCGGGCATCCTTCGGCGTGAGGAAGAGCTGCTCGGTCCGCGTGTGTTCGACGACCTCGCCGAGCAGCATGAAGACGCACTCGTCGCTGACGCGACGCGCCTGCGACATGTTGTGCGTCACGATCAGGATCGTGTAGCGCCGTTTCAGCTCGAACATCAGTTCCTCGACGGCACGGGTGCCCGCGGTGTCGAGCGCCGAGCAGGGTTCGTCCATGAGGATGACGCTCGGCTTCAAGGGAAGCAGCCGGGCGATGCACAGCTTCTGCTGCTGGTCCAGCTGCAGGCCGGTGGCGCGATCGTGCAGTCGGTCCTTGAGATCGGCCCAGAGCCCGACCTCGGTGAGTGCACTCTCCACGGCCTCGTCGAGCGCCGAACGCGTCAATTGCTTGCGCTCCGCGTGGACCCGCAAGCCGAAGACGACGTTCTCGTACACCGAGATCGGCAGCGGGTTCGGCCGCTGGAACACCATCCCGACGGCCTTGCGCAGTTCGATGAGCGAGACCTCCGGCGCGTAGACGTCCTGCCCGAGGATCTCGATCGCCCCCGTCGTCCGCACGTAGCCGTAGCGATCGTTGATCCGGTTGAAGCAGCGCAGGAGCGTCGTCTTGCCGCACCCCGACGGGCCGATCAGCGACGTGATCAGCTGCGGTCTGATCGCGAGCGACACCTCACGCAACGCCTGGAACTCGCCATACCAGAGACTCAGCGAACGCGTCCGGATCCCTGCGGCCAACGTGGTGTCGCTCATCCGAACATCCCGTGCACGTAATCGTACGTGCGCCGATCGGAAGGCCGGTCCGAGAACACCTGGGCAGTCGGCCCGAGCTCGACGACCTCTCCGTCGAGCATGAACATCGTGCGGTCGGCCAGGCGCCGCGCCTGCTGGGTGAGATTGGTGACGAGGACGATGGTCATCTCGTTCTTCAGGCGCTTGAGCACGTCCTCGATGCGCATGGTCGTGACCGGGTCGATCGCAATCGAGAACTCGTCGAGGCACAGGATGTCCGGCCTGTGCGACAGGGCCCTGGCGATGGTCAGGCGTTGCTGCTGCCCGCCGGAGAGTCGCGTGCCGAGGCTGTCGAGGCGGTCCTTCACTTCGTCCCACAACGCGGCCTGCGTCAGGCAGCGCTCGACGAGCGCGTCGAGTGCCGAGCGCGAGGTGAGGCCTGCGGCCCGCGGCGCAAACGCGACGTTGTCGTAGATGGAGAGCGGCAGCCCGACCGGCAGCGGCGCCACCATCCCGATCCTGCGTCGCAGCGCGTAGACGTCCCGCGTCCTGCGCACGTCCTCCCCGTTCACTTCGACGAGCCCGTCGCTGCGACTGCCCGCGCTGAACTCGAGCGTGCGGTTGAGGCACCGCAACAGGGACGTCTTGCCCGACTGCGCGGGTCCGATCACGCCGAGGATCTCGCCGCGCCGCACGTCGAACGACACGCCGTGGATCACTTCCGTCGCGCCATACCAGACGCGCAGGTCGCGCACGCGGATCGCCGGTGCGTCGCTCATGTCCGGGTCGTCTACCATTTCTTGCGGTTGCGCAGGATTGCGCGCACCACCACCGCCGTGGAGTTGATGAGGAGCACGGCGCCCACGAGCACCGTCGCGGTGGCGAACTGCAACGAGTCCGGCGCGCCGTTGATCTGCGTCGCCAGGTTGTAGAGGTGCGTGGCCAGGGCCATCGCGCTCTCGGTCAACAGGTACGGGAACAGGTCGCCCTGCTCGACGGCCTTGTACATCACCGCGCCCGTGAACAGGATGGGCGCCGTCTCGCCCGCGGCTCGCGACACCTGCAGGATCACGCCGGTCAGGATCCCGCTGATGGCGTTGGGCAGCACCACGGCGCGGATGGTCTGCCATCGCGTCGCGCCGACGTTCCAGCAGGCCTCCCGGAACGATCGCGGCACGGCCGCGAGCGCCTCGCGCGTGCTGGCGATGATCACGGGCAGCGTCATCACCGCCAGGGTGAGCGATGCGGCGAGCACCGACTGGCCGAGGCCGGCAGCCAACACGAACGCACCGAGACCGAACAGGGCGTGGACGATGCTCGGCACGCCCGCCAGGTTGATGACGGCCACGTGAATCAGGCGGGTCACCCACGTGTCGCGCGCGTACTCGTTGAGGTACACCGCCGCGAGCACGCCCACGGGCGCGGCGACGGCAAGTGACACCCCGACGAGATAGATGGTGCCCACGAGCGCCGGCCAGATGCCTCCCGCCGTCTGCATGTCGCGTGGCGGCTCCAGCAGGAAGCCGATCGAGAGCGACGGCCAGCCCTTCACCACCAGGTAGGCCAGGATCGCGAACAGCGGCAGGACGATGCACAGCGTGATGGCGGCGAGCACCATGCTGGCGATGCGCTCCTGTCTGAGCTTGCGGCGGACTCCCGGGCTGGCCTCGAACATGGATTCAGCGCCGGCGAACGCCGCGCACCACGAGATCGGCGGCGATGTTGACGAGGAACGTGATTGCGAAGAGCAGCACACCGATGGCGAAGAGCACGCGGTAGTGCTCCGAGCCCTTGCTGACCTCGCCCATCTCGGACGCGATGTTGGCCGTCAGCGTGCGCACCGGCTCGAGGACGCTGACCGGGATCTGCACGGCGTGACCGGTGGCCATCAGCACGGCCATCGTCTCGCCCACCGCGCGACCGACGCCAAGCAGCACGGCGGCCAGCAGGCCGTTGCGCGCCGCGGGCAGGAGGACGCGGAAGACGATCTGCCAGCGGGTGGCACCGAGTGCGATCCCGGCTTCCCGGTACGAGTCGGGGACCGCCTTCAGCGCGTCCTCGCCGATCGACACGATGATCGGCAGACTCATCAGCGCGAGCAGCAGCCCTGCGTTGAGCAGGTTCAATC
>JAEYZV010000282.1 GCA_023427865.1 Acidobacteriota bacterium | reverse complement strand
GGCGACGACGCCACGGAGGATTCAGCCCTGGCTCGGGCGGGGCGGCGAGCGTGGCTGGCGGCTGGGACTGGGGGCCGGGCGCGGGCGGGAGGGCATCTTCCCGCAGGAAGGGGAGGGGCACAACGAGAAGAGAACGCCGCGAGCCCGCACCCGGTGACGCGAGTGTATCCGGCTCAACCTGAAGGATTACTGAAGGCTGGCGCTCTCCGTCCGGCGCGCGTACACTCTCGCTGTCCCGTCATGAGGGCCGTTCGCCCGGCGTGGCGAGTCGTTTGCACTCCTGATCATCGTTGTCGAGAGGGCTGGTCAAGGGACCCGTTCACAATTTCGTGCGGTTTGCCCCCAACGCCAAAGCCAGGCCAGCCCTCCGCTTGTTTCCCCTCCTCAGGCCGCGCGTCACTGACTGACGCATTATTGTTCAAACGCAACAACGCTGCGTCAGCGAGGCACCAGCACTGCCGCGCCGTTCACGTGTCCATCGCGCAGGTCTTCCAGGGCGGCGTTGGCCTCCTCGAGCGGATACGCCTGCACGTGCGTGCGGATGAACCCCGCCGCGGCGATGGCCATGAACGAGCGGGCGTCCTCGCGTGTGAGGTTCGCCACCGATCGCACGACCCGCTCGCCCCACAACCAGCGATAAGGAAATGACGGGATGTCGCTCATGTGGATGCCTGCGCACACGACGACGCCGCCCGGCCGCACCTGCAGGAGCGCCTGCGGCACGAGTGAACCCACGGGCGCGAAGACGACTGCGGCATCCAGCGGCGCCGGTGCCGCGTCGGTAGAAGCGCCGGCCCAGCATGCCCCCAGTTGCCTGGCGAATGCCGCGGCGCGCTCGTCTGCCGGCCTGACGAAGGCGAAGACGTCGCGTCCCTGGTGAATGGCCACCTGCGCCATGATGTGCGCGGCCGCCCCGAACCCGTAGATCCCGAGTCGGCGCCCGTCACCGGCCATGCGGTACGCGCGATAGCCGATCAATCCGGCACACAGCAGCGGCGCGGCATGCAGGTCGTCGTACGCGTCCGGGATCGACACCACGAACCGGGCGTCGGCGATGGCATGGGTCGCAAAGCCGCCGGGGACGTGATACCCGGTGAACCGGGCGAGCGGGCACAGGTTCTCGTGCCCGGACGAGCAGAACTCGCAGGTGCCGCACGTCGAGGCGAGCCAGGGAACGCCGACGCGTTGCCCCGGCACGACGTCGCGCACCGCCTCGCCGATCTCCTCGACGACACCCACGATCTCGTGACCAGGCGTGATGGGGAGAGGCGCATCCGCGAGGTCGCCGTCCACCACGTGCAGGTCGGTGCGGCACACGCCGCAGGCTCGCACGCGCAGGCGCACCTGCCCGCGTCCCGGGCGCGGCGTGCCACTCACCACCGGTGTCAGTGATGACGGCGCGGGCTCCAGCAGCTGCATCGAGAGCATCGCCACGATCGCGTCACGACGGGGTGGCGATGTCGTCGGTCGCATCGCCGCGCGTCGCGGCGCGCAGCGGAACCGTCACCACGACGCAGGACGCCTGTCGCACCACACGCTCGGCCACACTCCCGAGCAGCAGGTGCTTGATCGGCCCGTAGCCGTGCGTGCCGATCACGATGGCGTCGGCGTTCTGTGCGGTCGCGTACTCGACGATCGCCGTGTGCGGTGCGCCGACGAGCACCACCCGGGTCAACCTGTCGGCGGGGATGTGCGGGGTCGGCTCGAGCCGCTGCAGCCGCACCTCCGACTGGGCGCGCCACTCCTGCGAGATGGCCGTGAAGTCCACGCCGATGCCCTCCACCGTCCACTGCTGCCGGAGCGGGTCCGGACTGACGTGCACGAGGTGGACGTGGCTGCCTGCGAGCGCCGCCAGGCCGCAGGCCACCTTCCACGCCTGATCCGACGTCTCGCTGAAGTCGACCGGCACGACGATCGTGTCGAAGCGCACGCTCATTTTCGCTCTCCTGGCGGGTGGGGCTGACGGCCCCATGAATACCACACCCGACGCGGCCGTCGCCTCTACTGGTAAGCGGACGGTCACGACAGCCGACCGTGGCGCTTGGAGGCATGGTCGAGGGCGCGTGCAGCGTCGTGCGATGCGGCGAATCCCGCAGCTGCGCGTGAATTCCCGCCTGCGCCGGGGCGCCGTGGACGACGCGAACCGAGAAGCGGCCCGACGGCCGCGCAGGCCGCGCTGGCAGCAGCCTTGCGTACGAAGCCACAGGCGTCCCTTTGCGCTCCCGCCGGTGTGTCGTCGACGCGAGGGACGTGGAAGTGCGGCCATGCGCAGCGACACGTCAGCCACCCCGGCGACAACCTCGAAGCGGCTGGCTCAGGTCCCCCTGGGTCACCTGTACGTCGAGGGGCGCTACTTCAGGGAACATCTCGAGGCGGTCGAACAGCTCATCGACCGGGAGGCGGAACGTGCGCTCGACGATGATCCCCCGGGCCGCATCGTGTCGCGGGCGCTGATGGCCCCCGGCGAACTGGTCGTCGCCACCACGACCGAGCGACTGGCCTCACGCCTTGCGCGGGCGCTGCACGACGCCTACGCAGGCACGATCACCTGCAGGTTCAACCCCGAGAGCAGGCTCGTGCGCGTGACGTGGCGTCGCGAGTAGCCACGAGCACGCGATCAGCTGTCCGGCGGTGTGGCGCGGCGACACGCCGCCGGCGCATGCGCCCGAAGTACGTCGAGCGCCCGTGCGAGCACCTCCGCGGGCGGCGCGCCAGCCGCGATGCGGTTCCAGGTGATCGGGCCGGCGTCACGCGCGAGCTGCTGCCGGACGACTGCTGGATCGGCATCCGAGGCGTCGTTCCGACGGCGCCCGGTTCGACCGAGGAGCACATCGTCGGGCGCCTCCAGCCAGAGTCCGACGAACGGCTGCGCCGCCCGCGTCGCGTGGCCCTCGATGGCGACGCGATCCGCTGCGCGACCGAAGACTGCGTCCGCGATGGCCGCGTGGCCGGATGCGGCGACGGCCGTCACGTGCTCGCCCATGCGGGCATAGACCCGTGTGGAAACCTCTGGCGTATACGCGTCGGCACCGAGGCGTTCGAGTGGTCCGACGCCGTGCAGGCGCTTGCGGATCTCGTCGGTGCGCGTCACCACGGCGCCCGGGGCCGGCCCCAGCAGGGGGGCCAGTCCCCGGG
>JAEYZV010000278.1 GCA_023427865.1 Acidobacteriota bacterium | reverse complement strand
AGAAGCAGCGGCAGGCCCGCAAGCACCAGAAGACCATCGAGGTGAAGGAAGTCAAGTTCCGCCCGAAGGTCGACCTGCACGATTACGACTTCAAGAAGCGCAACATCCAGCGCTTCCTGCACGAGGGCGACAAGGTCAAGGCGGTGGTCTTCTTCCGCGGCCGCGAAATCGCCCACCCGGAGATCGGCCGCCGCATCCTCGAGCGCCTGATCGCCGAACTGAACGACATCGCGCTGGCCGAGAACATGCCGCGGATGGAGGGCAACACGATGCACGTCATCCTGTCGGGACGACCGGGCATCAAGAAGATCGAGAAGCCGGCCAAGCCGGAGCGCGGCGAGCGCCCCGTCGACGGCGACGACACCGAGGATGCCGAGGCCACTGCCGAGGCCGCCTCGGAGGAATAGGTAGGGCGCGCTCCCCGAGCGCGCCTGTGGTGGACAACGAAGAACGAGTCAGATCATGCCGAAACTCAAGACCCACAAGGGCGCCTCGAAGCGGTTCAAGCGCACCGCTTCTGGCAAGTTCCTGCGCAGCAGCGCGTTCAAGCGGCACATCCTGACGAGCAAGACCACCAAGCGCAAGCGCGCGCTGCGTGGCACCACGCTCGTCTCCGCCCAGGACCAGGGCAAGCTCGAGATGAAGTTGCCGTACAAGTGACAGGAACGACGGACGTGAAATTCTGAAATTCTGACATTGCAGAATTGCACAATTTCACCAACAGGGTCGGTACACCACCGCCCATGAGCGGCCCGGGTCCCAAAGTCGGGTAATCCCGCCCCGCGGCTGCGGAGAGAACGATGCCGAGAGTCAAGCGTGGCACGGTGCGCCGTGCGAAGCGCGAAAAGCTGTTGACCCTTGCCAAGGGGTACTACGCCAACAAGAGCAAGCTGTACCGCTTCGCCAAGGAAGCCGTCGACCGCGCCCTCAAGAGCGCCTTCGTCGGTCGCCGCCGCAAGAAGCGCGACTTCCGCCGCCTGTGGATCGTGCGCATCAACGCGGCCGCACGGCAGCAGGGCATCAGCTACTCGCAGATCATCGCCGGCCTGAACCGCGCCGGGGTGACCGTGGACCGGAAGATGCTCGCCGAACTGGCCGTGAACGAGCCGGCCGCCTTTGCCGCGCTCACCACGCGCGCCAAGGACGCCCTCAAGCAGCACGCTGCAGCGCAGTAGAATTGCAGCATTGCAGGAATTCAGAATTTCACCCGCACCGCCCCCCGTCGAGGCATCCCGGTGGTGAGGAGATTCTGAAATTCTGCCATTCTGAAATTTACGGGGGCCGCCTTCGCGGGCGCGCCCCCGTTCTTGTGTGTAGACCGGCAATCGCAAGATTGCAGAATTTCAGAATTTCATCAGCTTCAGTAATGCCGCGACTGTTCGCGACGGTGATGCAATTCTAAAATTCTGCAATTCTGACATTCTCTTCATGCCTGATCTCTCCACCTCCGTCTCGCACCTGCGGGCCGAGTTCGACGCCGCGCTTGGCGCCGTCGCCACGGCGGCCGACCTGCAGGCGCTGCGCGACCGCTTCCTCGGCCGCAAGCACGGCCTCGTGACCGCCCTCTACGGCGAGATCGCGAAAGCGCCTGCTGACAGGAAGCGGGAGATCGGGCGGCTGGCCAACGAGTTGAAGCAGGCGGTCGAGACCGGGCTGGAGGCGCGCAAGGCGACGCTCGGCGACGCGAAGCGGCGTGCCGGCGGGCTCGACCTCACGCTCGCCCCGCGCCCGCTGCCCGTCGGCTCCCGCCATCCTCTCAACGCCATGCGCGAGCGCATCGAGCGCATCTTCGTCCGCATGGGATACGAGGTCCTCGACGGTCCCGAGGCCGAGGACGACTGGCACTGCTTCGAGGCCCTCAACATGCCGGCCGACCACCCGGCCCGCGACGCGCAGGACACGCTGTACCTCGCCGAACCGTTCGTGCAGGGCACGCGCGTGACCGGCGAACCCGCGTCGGGCGTCCCCGTCCGGCCGGCGACGCTGCTGCGCACGCACACCTCGGCGATGCAGATCCGGTACATGGAGCGGAACGGACCGCCGATCCGCATCATCTCGCCCGGCCGCGTCTACCGGCGCGACAATCTGGACCTGACGCACACGCCGATGTTCCAGCAGGTCGAGGCACTCGTCGTCGGCGAGCAGGTGACCATGGCCGACCTGAAGGGCACGCTCCTCGGGTTCGCACGCGAGTTCTTCGACCCGAAGACGCCCATCATGTTCAAGCCCTCGTTCTTCCCGTACACGGAACCGAGTGCCGAGGTGTTCGTCGGCTGCCAGTCGTGCTTCGGGTCGGGATGTCCGATGTGCAAGCGCACGGGCTGGATCGAGATCGGCGGCAGCGGCATGGTGCACCCGTCGGTCTTCGAGGCGGTCGGCATCGATCCCGAGCGGTACACGGGCTTTGCGTTCGGCATGGGCATCGAGCGCCTCGCGCTGCTCGCCCATCGTGTGGACGACATCCGCGCGTTCTACGAGAACGACCTGCGGTTCCTGGAGCAGTTCGCGTCGTGAAGATCCTCGTCTCGTGGTTGAAGGACTACGTCGACATACCGGTGCCGGTCGAGCAACTGGCCGCCGACCTGACGATGCGCGGCTTCGAAGTGGCGTCCATCGAGCCGGTCGACGGCCGCTCCGACGATGCGGTGATCGACTTCGAGATCACGGCAAACCGTCCCGACTGCTTGAGCGTGATCGGCATGGCTCGCGAAGCCGCCGTGAAGTACGGTCAGCCGCTCCGCTCGCCCGCCTCCGCCTCCGGCTTCGGCGCGCCAGGCCCAGAGCCGGCCGTCGATGCGGTTGGAAAGGACGGCTCTCCGAGC
>JAEYZV010000255.1 GCA_023427865.1 Acidobacteriota bacterium | reverse complement strand
TTCGTTGCCAGCGCGCCCGCGACGACGGCCAGCAACACCTCACGGCGGGTCATCGGCGGGCCTCGCGCGCGGGCGCCACCTGGTCGGGCGTGAGGACGCTGCCGGGGAGCTCCATGATCCAGAGGTTGCGGAAGTGGATCTCGGCGCCCTCGGCCTCCATGCAGATGTAGCCCTTGCGGCGCGACGAGTTGCTGATGCCGTTGACGAACTTGCCGTTGACCGACAGCTTCGCGACGCCGTCCACGGCGACGAGATCGTAGGTGTTCCAGTTGCCCCGGCCGAGCGCTCGCTTCTCGACGGACTTGCTGCGGGGCCCGCGCGGGTTGTCGGGCACGATCTTCACGCCCCCGACGCCGAACAGCTCCCCGTGCACGTAGTCGTCGGTCGGCATCACGCCGTTGCGCACATTCAGCTTCGGCCAGTCCAGTTCCAGCATCTGCACTTCGAGCCCGTCGGGGAGGCGGTCCTCACGATCGGCGTTTGCGGCGCTCCAGATGAACATGCCGGAGTTGCCGCCCGGCTCGAGGTGCATCCACTCGACGTGCAGCACGAAGTTCTCGTACATCCGGTCGCTGCACAGCACGCCGAGCGGCTTGCCGGTGGTCACCACCATCCCGTCCTTCATGCTCCAGGTGTCGGGGTCGGTGTTGATGGTGGTCCAGCCGGGGAAGTCCTTGCCGTTGAACAGGGGCGTCCATTCGGGTCGGGGCTGCGCGCTGGCGACGAGCGGGACGAGCGTGAGGCAACAGGCGACGAGGAGGGTTCTCATGACTGGCGGACACTATACTGCGGCGGGGAGCGGGTACCGGGTACCGGGTTCCGGGTGCCGGGGACCGGGGACCGGGGAGCGTGACATTCGGGCATTGGTGTAGCCGTCGGACTTCGTCCGACGGTCAGTGATGCCCGCCCGCCGGGACAAAGTCCGGCGGCTGCACCGATGGAACGGCACGTCATGGCAATCAACAGACGAGAGTGGTTGTCGGCGGTGGCGGCAACGGCTGTGACGATGGGCCCGTCGGGGACGCACGGGTCGGTGGTGCCGGGCTTTCCGTCGCGCCTCAGGACCAGCTGCAACCTCTACTCGTTCAACGGCCCGCTCACGCGCGGCGAGATGACGCTGGAGCAGGTGATCGAGTTCTGCGCCGAGATCGGCTTCGACGCCGTCGATCCCACCGGCTACTACTTCACCGGCTATCCCGCCGTGCCTGCCGACGCGCTCGTGTACCGGATCAAGCACCTCGCGTTCAGTCTCGGGCTCGGCATCAGCGGCACCGGCGTGCGCAACGACTTCGCGGTGCCCGACGCCGTGAAGCGTGACGCGGACGTCGGCCTCGTCACGCGCTGGATCGACGTGGCGTCGAAGCTCGGCGCGCCAGTGCTGCGGGTGTTCGACGGGCGCGTGATGCCCGAGGGGCACGCCAGGGCGACGGTGATGGACTGGATCGTCGACGGCATCGAGCGCTGCGTGGCCGCCGGCGCGGCTCGCGGCGTGGCCATCGTGCTGCAGAACCACAACGACGCGCTCAAGATCGCCGACGACTATCTCGAGATCCGTCGCCGCATCCCCTCACCGTGGTTCGGCCTGAACGTGGACATCGGCAGCCTGCGCACGACCGCCGATCCGTACGCCGAGATCGCGCGACTGGCGCCGCATGCCTACACCTGGCAGGTGAAGGAACT
This sequence comes from Acidobacteriota bacterium, assembly GCA_023427865.1. GTDB lineage: Bacteria > Acidobacteriota > Vicinamibacteria > Vicinamibacterales > Vicinamibacteraceae > Luteitalea. Next base: position 6,074 of record JAEYZV010000255.1, on the reverse strand, counting down.
CGTGTACCGGCGTGGCATGGAGGAGCGCGTCGACCTGAAACAGATCGCGCGCATCCTCCGTGAGGCACGCTACCGCGGCTACGTGCCGCTCGAGACGCTCGGCCCCGGCGCCGCCAAGGAGAAGGTGCGTCGCTTCCTCGACGAGTTCAGGGCGGCGATCGCATAGCGGCGCCGCGTCGATGTGAAACATAGACGCCCACGCCCCGACGTTGCGCACGCTCGGAGAGCGGGCCCTACCACCATGACGGTAGGGCCGGCTGTCCCAGCCCGGCCCGGTCATGGCAGCCGCGCCAGGCGCTCGCGAAATGGATGGTCGTTGTCGGCGAGCGCGAGGTAAGCGCGAACCTTCGCAGCCACTCGTGCGGCGTCGGCGGGCCTGCCGGCTTCGAGGTAGAACTCCGCGAGCCGCAACTCGCATGCGAGCCACGAGAAACCACCCCACTCCATAGCCACCGCAATGAACGGGTCGGCATCGTAACGCTCGAGCAACGTGATCGCGCCGGCGAGATCGCCGCTGCCACGCCGCGCCACGGCCACGAGTTCGTTCATCCGGAGCTTTGTGTACTGCTCGTCCTGCATGATCGGCGCGAACAACGCGAGTGCCTCGCGATGCCGCCCCTGAGCGAGGCGGAGCTGCGCCACGAACTCCCGCTGGATCTGCCAATCCATCCCGACGCGTCGCCGCTCCCGCTCGCGCACCAGCCACTCGCTGACGTCGAGCAGTCCGGCCCAGATGTACATGAACGAGTGCCTGTGCACGAAGGCAAAGTTCCGACGTTCCGCAAGCAGACGCGGTCGCACCAGCTCCCACGCATGCCAGTCGACGTCGAGCAGATTGCGCATGAACGTGGCCGAACGAGCGTCGGCACGGTCGATCAGCCTATGAGCCCGCTCGTACTTCCCGGTGGACGACCACGCGGCGACCGTCCAGGCGTGGAACGCGCGGTTCTCCGCCATGTGCGGGTCGCTCTCGTACTGCTCGAGGACCTGCGCCAGGCGAGAGATGTCGCGGTCCATCCACGCCTCGCGCGCTTCCCACATGCGCAGGTAACCGAGATCCTCCTCGAGTGTGCCCGTGACGCGGTCGAGCCCCGCAGACACGCGCGACAGCGCGTCCGTCGCGGTCTGCCGCAGCGCCGCCCGATCCCGCCGCCGCAGGTGCACGCGTACGGCGCCGACCGCGAACCGCAGCGAGTTGGGACGTTGAGACGCCGCGTGCAGTGCGACGCGCTCCGCGTCGTCGACTCGCCGCAGCCGGCGGTAGATCGGCTCCAGCTCGATGAGGGCCCAGTAATGGTCGGGCGCCAGCTGCAGGAGCGTCTCGAAGGATTGGGCGGCCTCGAGCAGGTCCGTACGCCGACCGGGGCCGAGATCGGCACGCATGCGGCGGGCCACGCCCTCGATGAAGTACCGCTCCTCGTCGGAGACATGGGCGACGAGCGCCAGCGCACGCTCCGCATACGGCAGGTACACGGCAGGGGGCCGCGCGCGAGCCGACGCGGCACGCGCGCGAAGGATCCAGGCCGAGGCGAACGACTCGTCCCGCTCCGCGGCTCGGGCCAGCAGCTTGTCGGCCGCCTCGTAGCGACTCACCGCGTCGTCACGCGTGAGCCACGCATCGCCTTCGAGCAGGGTGGCCGCCCGCGAGTACAGCTGAAGCGCTTCGAGTGACGGCGTTGTGACCTGAGCCAGGGGGTCGCGGCTGCGGGTCGACGCGGACCTCGCCTCTCCGAGCGCCTCCCTGACGCGGAGGGCCTGCTCGCGAAGGCGCGGCAGCAGTTGGCCGGCAGTCGCAACGTCGTTCTCGATTCGAGTACGCACGGCCCCGTCGATCGGATCGACGATGTCGGTGGTCAGCACGTAGGTGGCCCCGACCCGCGCGATGCGGCCGGTGAGGACAGCCCGGATGTCGCCGTCGCGCAGGCTCACCTCTCGCGCTCGTCGCGCGTCGAGCGGTGCGTCATGCGGTTGCCGCATCAACGTCAGCGCGTCCTCCACACGCGCGCGGGGGACGACGTTCACGTGGCGTGAGGACGTCAGCTCGCGGGTGAGCGCCTGTTCGAGCACGTCGTCGAAGGTCGGATCGCCGGTGCGGTTCTCAAAGTCGGCGACAAGAACGTAGTCGCGCGGCGCGAACACGAGCGCTTCCGTCGAGCCCCGGGCACGCCACACGCCATAGCCGCTGCCGGCGATCAGGATGAGCGCGGCCGCGGCTGCGCGCCGCCACGTCCAGCGGAACGCCTGGCCGCGATCGTCGTCGGACGCGAGGTCGCGATCCAGCGCGGCTGCGTTTGCGTGACGCGTGAGTAAGTCCGGTGACAGGGCGCGGTCGATCGCGCCGGCGATCGCGGCGGGAGTGGCCGGGCGCGCGGCGTGGGTACGGACGACGGGCCGCCGTCTGTGTGCCTCGGCAACCTCGGCAACCGTCTGGCCCTCCACCGGATAGGCGCCGGTGAGCAACCGGAACAGCAGCACGCCGAGGCTGTAGATGTCGCTCTGGACGGAGGCAGGCGCGCCGTCCAACAGTTCCGGTGCGAGATAGAGCGGTGATCCCGCGAGCGACGCGGGCCACGTCGCCTCCGGTGTGTCCGGGTCGACGCGCTCGCGCCCGGCGCTGAAGTCCATCAGGACGAGGCGACCGTCGCGCCCGTCCACCATCACGTTCTGTGTCTTGACGTCGCGGTGCACGAGACCCGCATCGTGAACCGCCTTCAGCGCTCGGCACAGTACACGACCGATGTCGCGGACTTCGTCGGGCGACAGAGGTCCCCGACTGTCGAGCTCGTCCTCGAGCGTGCGCCCTTCGACCAGCTCCATCCACACGCCGACACGGCCATCACGCTCGTCAGCGCCGTAGACCGTGACCACGTGCGGATGACGCACGCGTGCGAGCAGCCGACCCTCGCGCACGGCATCCAGCGCAGCGCCGCCAGCCGCAACGGGCAGGCGGAGGATCTTCAGGGCGACGTCTCGCGCCAGGGCAGGATCGTGGGCCCGGTACACCGTCCCGGACGTTCCTGCCCCCAGGCGCCCGACGATGAGGAGCGTGCCCCACGAATCGCCCGCGCAGAGATCGTCGACGTGGTCGGCCGCGTCGGTCGAACGTTCGGCGTCGGGAGTGGCGTGTACACCGGCGATGCGCGCCAGCAACTCGAATCGCGCGAGGCGGGCGCGATCCTGCGGCGTCGTAGCAGCATCGACAAGGCTCGACCAGTCCAGCACCCGGCCGTCGGCAATCGCCGCCGCGAGCTCATCTGGAGCGAGTGGGCCGTCCATCGTCCTCCATCGCCGCCTCCAGGCGCACGAGTGCACGGACGACCGCCATCCGTGCGGCATTGGCCGAGGCCCGCCCGGTCGACAGCGCGATCTCGGGATAGGACAGACCGAGTTCCACGCGCGCGATCACCAGTTCGCGGTCGTCCTGCGCGAGCCTCGCGAGCGCGGCCTCGTAACGCTCCACGCCCTGGCGACCGATCGCGAGTTCCAGCGGCGACGAGTCCTCTGCGGCATGCGCATCCTCGATTGGTTCGCCCGCAGGGCGCCGTGCGGCGCGGCGGATCTCGTCACGGATGCGGTTGACGAGCACCTGACGCATGTAGGCGCGCAGGGCCCCCTCGCCGCGGACCTCGAACCCGTTCAAGTGGGTAAACGTCTGGAGCAGGGCTTCCTGCACGACGTCGGGTGTGTCGACCATGCCTCGTACCTGTCGAGGCAGGCGACCGCGCGCGAAGCGACGCAGTTCGGGGCCGAAACGCTCGAACAAGGCATTGAGCGCGTCGGGGTCGCCGCCGCGCGCGCGCACGATGAGCCGCATGGTCGACGCGCCGGGCAGCGCGCGACCGTCCTCGTCGTCCCGAGGCGGGCTGCCAGAGGTCATGTGGAGCGGCCTGCATGGTACTCCGAACCAGCGCGTGTTGATCGTAGCGACGGCGGCGTTTAGTCCTGTGACACCGCACGGAGCGGTGCCGGTCAGGAGATCACCATGAACCGCCACCAGTTGCGCTACTGCCTTGCCTTCCTCGCGGTCGTCGTGAGCGCAGGCCTCATCACATCGACGGTCTCGACGGCACCGAGGACACAGCCGGTCGGGATGACCATCGTTGTCGACACCATTGCCGGTTATGCGGTGTCTCCCGACATCGTCGACGGGCAGCTCAAGGAGACGTACACCGACTGGAAAGTGAGCCCTGGTGGCGACGTCTGCGTGAACGGCGTTGCCGCCGCGGACGGATCCGTGTTCATGCGACTGAACCGCCGACAGGAGTGGCCCGATGGCCGGATCGATCTCTGGTGTCACGAGCGCCCGGAGGGCACCGAGCCAAAGTATCAGGACCGGTCGTATAGTCTGTTCGTCCAGGTTGCAGTTGCATGCCAGCAGCTCGGCTACCCCGAGACGCCGTGCACGGTAGTGCCGGACAAAGTCAACCAGCCGCACGTGCGCGCAGACACGGTCTTTAAGAGCAAGGCCAAGACCTCGTTCGTGAGCTGGCAGCTGGATCGGAACGGACGCCATTTCCAGGTGACTACTACGCAGCCCGTCCTGATTCAGTCGGTCAGCTCGAACGTCAAGTCCCTGACGTGGAACGGAGATGCGGCGCTGACCGAAACGGGCGGCACTGGGCCACTGGCCACTTTCCCGCTGCCGTTCAAGGTCGTGTTCGTCCGCTACTGAATGGGGGCGAAGGCATTGGCGCTTCGCATCGTTGCCCTCCTTCGAGCGCCGCGGCCGAGCGCGGCGTCGGGAGTGACCGCTTACCCGAAGAACGGCTCGAGCACGTTGCGCGCGACGCGGAGCGCCGACTGCCGACCCTCGAGCGTGTTGCCGAACGTGCCGTCCTCGACCTCGATGCAGACGGGCCCGCGATAGCTGGTCTCCATCAACGCTCCCATGAACTGCGCCCAGTCGATCTCCCCGTAGCCGGGGATGCGCGGCTGATGCCACTCGAGCGGATGCGCGAAGATGCCGACCTGGTCGAGGCGGCGCCGGTCGATCTTCACGTCCTTGGCGTGGACGTGGAAGATGCGGTCCTCGAACTCGCGCAGCGGGCCGCACGGGTCCATGTGCTGCAGCGCGAAGTGCGACGGGTCGTAGTTGAGCCCGAGGCTCGGCGACGCGAGATCGTCGAAGGCACGGCGCCAGATCGCCGGCGTCGTGAAGAGGTTCTTGCCGCCGGGCCATTCGTCGCGCGTGAACAGCATCGGGCAGTTCTCGATGCCGATCCGCACGCCGTGATCCTCGGCCAGCTTCAGCAACGGCCGCCAGATCTCGAGGAAGCGCGGCCAGTTGTCGTCGACGCTGCGCGTCCAGTCGCGGCCGACGAACGTGTTCACCGTGTCCAGGCCGAGCAGCGGCGCGGCCGCGATCACCCGTTCGAGCTGTGCCCGCGCGACGTCGGCGACGGCGGCATCCGGATCGAGCAGGTTCGGGTAGTACCCCAGCGCGGAGAGGGTCACACCGTGCTTCGCGCAGAGCGCCAGCACGTCCTCGGCGCGCGTGCGCGTGAGGTCGGTGACGTCGACGTGCGTGACACCGGCGTACTTGCGTTCGGCCTTCCCGACCGGCCAGCACATCGCCTCGACGCAGGCGAACCGTTCGGCCGCCGCAAACGCGAGCACCTGCTCGAGGTCGAACTCGGGCAGGATGGCAGTGACGAATCCCAGTTGCATACTCATAGCTGTCGGCCTTCGGCATTCGGCCGTCGGCGTTCGCGAACCTTTCGACATGAGTGGTCGATCACGACCAACGCTTCGAACGTTCGGGCGCGCTCTTGCGTTCCCCGTTCGTCGTTCCGGCGCTCCCGCGTTCCTAGGGAATGCGCGTGCTCTGCCAGCCGACCATCTGCCAGCGCCCGTCACGCAGCACCCAGACGTCGGTGTAGCGCAGCCGGCTGCTCATCGTCTGGCCCTTCGAAATCGAGGTGACGGCAGCTTCGGCGGTGATGACGGCCGTCGTGCCGTACATCCGCACGTTCATGTCCCGCGGTTCGATCGACACGTACTTCAGGTCGCCGCTCTCGATGCTGCCGACGTAGCTCGCCTTGGTGTCGACCGCCGCGTTCGAATGCGTGTAGATC
>JAEYZV010000204.1 GCA_023427865.1 Acidobacteriota bacterium | reverse complement strand
GTACGGTTGACTGCGCCCGGACGTCTTCAGGCACTCGGCTCCGCCTCCGGCTCGCCTCGTGCTCGAATCCCCGCTGGAGCGCGCACGTGCACCCGGTACGGTTGACTGCGCCCGGACGTCTTCAGGCACTCGGCTCCGCCTCCGGCTCGCCTCGTGCTCGCATCCTGCTTGGGGGCGGAGCAGTCAGCTCACTTGATCCCTCCTACTCGGCTCGACAGGAACCTGCTGCGCCCCGCCGCCGGGCGCACCCGCCCCGAGCGACCGACTCGGCTATGATTGCACCTCGTTCACGAATGGAGCGCGCTGCCGGCGACTTGCTGAGAATCTCGCGGCAACCAGCCAACCCGCAAGGCGCGCGCACGGGGAGACCGTAGATGGACTAGCTGTACCTCGTGCTCGGGTTCAATCTGCTCGAGTTCCTCAAGCGGCAGCACGAATCGAAGTCCGGCAACGGCACCCGGAACTGAACGACTGACGCTCGCAGCAATCGCGTTCACCTGCGGCGTCCTGCGTCACTGACGACGTGTGACCGGACGCGGTGCGACGAGCTGCTCGATCTGCGCGACATCGAACTCGGCGAGCAGCCCGAACGCGAACATCTCGGGCATCTCCTGTGCGGAGATGTTGCGATCGAGCACCTCACGTAGCGTTGTCCATGCGCCGAACGTCTCCACGCCGCTGATGGCATCCGGCTCGAGGGCGGCGGCCACGAGCGCGACGAGGCTCGTGCGCGGACCGCGTGCCGAGATCGCCACGGGCTCGCCGTGTCGGGTCTTCAGCCATCGCGCCGACGCCGCGACCTGCGCCGCCTGGATCCCCAGCGGCCGCTCGCCGATCGCGGCGACCAGCAGGGCGAACAGGTAGTCGCGTTTGCCGAGCGTGGATTCTCCGAAATAGAACGGATCGAGCGCAGCCGCGCGACGTCCTGCGTCGACGATGCGCCGCACGTCGGTTGAAGCAGCGGCGCGGCCCTCGTCGGCGAGCACGATGGTCGTGCCCTGCGCGTTGCCCGCGGCGACTTCGACGAGCGGCACCGCCCAGTGGTCCATGTGCAGCTTCCAGTACGCCGCCCCGGTGTCCGTGCCAGCCGCTTCAGGCCGCACCTCGTAGCGAGGCGCGCGTACGAGTTCCTGGAGTCGTTCGCGTCGTGGCGGCGCCGGCGCCGGCAGCGTCGCGAGGATGCCGCGTGCGAGCGAGCGGAAGTCCGCGTTGTCGGCAGGCACCGGCAGCTGCAGCTGCTTCACGTCGCGAATCTCGGACGTCACGTCGATCTCGCGCGGGTCGAAGTCCGCGCGGCCATCGAGCAGCCGCGTGTGGAGGAAGCGATAGAACGCCTCGCGGTTGTCGCGCTCGTAGTTGTGTCCCGGGTCGTAGTTGACGTGGTACGCGAGCCGGTCGGTTGCGCCGAGCAGGTCGAAGACGGGTCGCGCCTGCTGGATCAATGGACCGAGCGCATAGTCGGCGCGATAGCAGCAGCTGTCCTTGGCGTTGTGCGTCAGCTGCAGCGCACGCGGTGCCATCAGCGCGTTCAGGTGCGTGTAGTCGGCAATCGAGGCCAGATCGGAGGGCGTCTGCTCCGAGTCGCCGAGGTCCTTGTCGGGCCACTGCGCACGGGTGACGTAGCTCGAGAAGCCGGCCACCGGATTGGCGAGGGTCACGCGGGTATCGAGGGCGCTGAGGATGATGGTCTGCCACCCGCCGCCCGAGAGTCCGGTGACTGCGACGCGGCTCTCGTCGGCGTGCGGCAGCGCGAGGCCGATGTCGAGCGTCCGCCGGAGCGACTCGTAGAACACGGCGAGACCCGGCGTGCCGATCAGATCGAGCTGGTTCATCCGGTAGTGCTGAAGTCCCGGGGTCGCCAGTTGCGTCTGCCCGATCCACTCGACGTTGATTGCGTAGAGACCCTTCTTCGCCAGGTTGATGCAGCGTGCCTGGTGGTAGGCGTTGCCGAGGCCGGTGCCTTCGTGGCCGTTGAAGTTCAGCACCACCGCCGTCGGCCGCGTCGGCGCCGGCACCGGTTCGTAGACGAGGGCCGGCACGTGCAGGCCGGGCACCGCCTCGAAGCGGATCTTGCGGACGCGGTAGCCGTTGCCCGGGAGGACGTCGAACTGCTGCATCGTGGGCGCCTGCGTGCGCCACTCGCGCGCGGCGCCGCGATAGACGACCTCGTCGAGGATGCGCTGGCGCAGCGCCCGTGCGTACGGCTCCCACGCCTCCCGCGTGGCCGGCACCTGCAGCACCGGCACCTTCGACGCGGTCCAGACTTGCGTGTCGATGCGCGTCTGCTCCGGATCGAGGATCGGACGCTTCAGCGCCTCGTCCACGTTCGCGGGCTGTGCGAGCAGGGCGAGTGTCAGGAGGAGGGGCAGGACCGGCAGCTTCATGGCTGCTCACTCTACCAATGGTCGCGCTCGGCGCCGGCGCGGAGGGCCGGCGCGCTGCTGGAGCCGGTTGCGCATCGGCTGCTCGCACGGAAGCGGGCCCGCCTCGAGGTGCGCGTGGCCTCGAGTCGGCCGACACGTGACCGTTCCAGCGGCGGAGTGGTAAGATCGCCCGTCTGTGCGGCATGGCGTTGCCCGTTTGTTGGGGCCGCTGGTGTCGCGCAGGTCCCACCCAAGCGCCCGTAGCTCAGCTGGATAGAGCGTTGGCCTCCGGAGCCAAAGGTCGCAGGTTCGAATCCTGCCGGGCGCGCCAAGTAACTTAAAATAAAAGACTTGTAAGGCATGGTTGGTAGCTGCGACCGTTGGCCTCTTTGACCACTCGGTCGCTGGCGCCCCGCGCCGTTACGGCGCTTTGCCAGAATCTGCCAAGCCACGTTCCTTCAATGTGTTGGCACGTGCTCGGCGCTTCATGCCAGCGTCGGTGTCCGGCGTCGCCGAAGCGGGCACCGCCGTCGATTGACAAACTACCGACAATCCGCGGCGGCTCGAGGGTCTCCCGTGCCGTTTCGGCGCACTCAGCCGGATGGGCACGACGGTCGCTGCGCACCTCCGCGTCGGGCGCACTGAGTGCTCCCAAATACCGAAACCGGACTTGTCAGCTGCGCCATCGATATGCCAGATGTGGCATGATGGGGCGTCACGATGCCGACGCCGTCGCTGAAGCCTGTGATCTGGCTGGGAGATTCTCTCCGGGAGCTGAAGACGTTCCCAGCGGCGGTGCAGGACGAGATGGGCTTCGCGATCTACCTTGCGCAGTGTCGGCAGAAGCATGTGTCGGCCAAGCCGTTGAAGGGGCTGGGTGCTGGCGTCCTGGAGGTTGTCTCCGATCATCGCGCAGGGACGTTTCGGGCTGTGTACACCGTCCGATTTGCCGATCGTGTGTTCGTGCTGCACGCGTTCCAGAAGAAGTCGAAGACCGGCGCGGCGACACCGAAAGCAGACATCGATCTGATCAAGCAGCGACTGAAGCAGGCGGCTGCGCTGAACGAGCAGAAGGGATAAGCCATGGCGCGCAAGGACCACGTGATTGGGAGCGGCAACGTGTTCGAGGACCTCGGGCGCCCGAGGCCCGCGGAAGCGCTCGCCAAGGCGGAACTCGCTCGCAAGATTGCGGAACTGATCGCCGAGCGACGATTGACGCAGGCGGCCGCCGCCGCGCTGCTGGACATCGATCAACCGAAGGTCTCGGCCCTCGTGCGCGGTCGGCTCGCCGGCTTCTCGCTCGACCGCCTCGTGCGGTTCCTCGTGCTGCTCGGCCGCGACGTGGAGATCGTCGTGAAGCCGCGCACCCGTGCGTCAGGGCGGGGACGCGTTCTGGTGGCGTGACGAAGCGGCGGCAGGAGCCTGGCCGTCTCGATCAGCGCCCGGCAGAGCACCTTTCGGCCGAAGCTGTTCCCGAGCACCTCGGCGTCAGCGGCGCCGCGGGGAGTGGCGGGTGGCAGTTCCAAGACGTAGCTCCCGAGGCAATCACACCTTTGAACGCGGTCGTCCGGTGACCACGAGACCAAATGCCGCAGCGGCCTCGTTCGTTTTCCGCTGCCACCCACGCGGCACCGCCCGCCTGCTTCACGATTTGATCGAGCGCATACATGTAGGTGGGCCCGCTGCCAACCACCGTGTCCCTGTGCAGGCGGTCCGATACCGTGCAGACGCTACTGCCGATGGTCCCGAACAAGGACCGGCGATCCATCGCCTCGGCCGACATGGCGATGAAGACGTGCTGGAACGACCCCACCTGCACGCGGCGCACGGGCTGCCCCCAGGAGTGCCAGGCAGCGCGTCGCACGATGATCGGGCATGCC
>JAEYZV010000109.1 GCA_023427865.1 Acidobacteriota bacterium | reverse complement strand
CTACGTACCTGGGGAGGGGTTCGTAGCCGCCGGGCCTTGCCCGGCGGGCGGGTGCGGCTACAGCGCGCGGACGGCGGCGGCGATCGTGCCGGCGCTGCCGTTGACGACGTAGGCGATGCGGCCATCGCGGCCGATCACGTACACGATGGTCGGGTGCAGGATGTCGCCGGTCTTCGTGTTGCGCGTCCGCGGCACGCGCCAGGCGTTGAGCGTGCGTTCCACGACCTCCGGGTCGCCCGACAGGACGCGTGCCTCCTTGCCGAGGCCCCACGCCTCGGCGATCGTGGCGAGCCGGCTCGGCGTGTCGCGCCACGGATCCAGCGTGACGACGAGCACCTCGGGGTCGAGGTCGCCGAGGGCCTGCCTGGCACCCAGCACGTCGCCGACGATGAGCGGGCACACCGTCTCGCAGTGCGCGAAGGCGAAGGTGACGATCACCGGGCGTCCCCTGAACGCCTCGAGCGTGACCTCACGTCCCGACTGGTCGGTGAGCGCGAGGGCCGGCGCCTTGTCGTCGATCCGCGTCAGCTGCCGCGCCACATCGATCGATCCCGCCTCGAAGGGCTCGAAGCCGGCCGTGCGTACGCGCTCGACGGTGGCCCCGACGCCGACCACGACCAGCGCGGCGGCGACACCGGCGGTGACCTGCCCGGAGACTCGCGACAGGGCGGCCCGCAGCCCCGCCCGCAGATCCGCACCCCAGACGACCACGAGCAGCAGCGTCATGCCGATGGGCTGCCCCACGAGCAGGGCCCACCCGGTGGGCGAGGGCAGTCTGTCGGCGGTGGATCCGAAGCAGACTTCGCGCGTACGCAGGAGCCAGTCCGGCGCGTCCCCGGGCACCGGCCACAAGGCCAGGGCCCACCACGACGCCGTGATCGCGGCAATCGACAGCAGCGCGACGACCGCCAGGGCCCCGCGCGTCCGGCTCGTCATCCGATCCTCCAGAGGAACGACAGGACCTACCAGTTCACGAAGAAGTACACGACGAACGCGGCGAGGAAGACGAACACGAGGACGATCGTCCCCGGCGCCGGGCCCATGAGGCCGGAGTGCTCGCCGTGCAGCCGCTCGTTGCGCGCATCGACGTCGTCGGCGTGCACCGGCGGGTGGGTGAGGCCGGCCGGCACGCCGACCATCGCGACGCCTCGCGTGATCGTGCCGAGCCGTTCGCCGAAGAACACCGACTTGACGGCAATCGCCACGAACAGGAAGGCACCGGTCGCCGCGACGAGCCCGCCGATGGCCATCACCGCGAGCACCAGGTCGACGATCGGGTTGAACTGCACGTCGTAGGCCGCCTGGCTGAACGAGATGTCCCAGTGCCGGCGCGGCACGCCGAAGGTGCCCGCGAAGGTCATCGAGATGGTGAAGACCAGCATGCCGCCGGCAAACAGGTACGGCTGCAGCCGCGCCAGCTTCCAGAACGCCACCTTGCGCTGGAAGATCAGCGGGATCAGGTAGTAGGTGGCCCCCATGAACGCCATGGCCGTGCCGCTGACCACGGTCGCGTGGAAGTGGCCGGGCACGCGCAGCGTGTTGTGCACGATGATGTTGATCTGCTCGGTGCCGATGGTGACGCCGGTGATGCCGCCGACGAAGCCGAACACGACGAGCGAGAACACGAGCGAGCTGAACCCGGGGTCGCCCCACGGCGCATTGCGCAGCCAGCCGAACAACCCGTCGGTGTACCCGCGCAGCCGCATGCCGAGTTCCATGCCGGCCGGCACCGTGAAGCCATGGATCATGGAGGCGAGCACCGCCATGTACATGAAGTAGCTCGTGTTGACCACCTTCCAGGCCGGACCCATGCCGGGATCCACCAGCAGGTGGTGCGCCGAGGCCATCGAGATGAAGAGCACGTACAGCACGAAGGCGGTGCGGCTGACCTTCTCGTTGAGCACGACCGATCCGATGGTCAGGGCACCGAGCATGTACCAGATGGCGACCATCGCCGCGACGTTGATCTGCTGCGACGAGTGGCCGAGGCCCCACCACACCATGCGGTAGACCTGCGGGTCCACTTCCATGTAGCCGAGCGACCACAGGTACGTCGGGATGTAGATGGCCGCGCCGTGCAGCAGGGTGATCACGGCGATGATGGCCGCCGTGAGGGCGCCGTAGACGACGAGCGGCACCGAGCCGGTGTAGGTCCGCTCGCGCCGTGCCACGACGAGGTTGGCGAAGAACACGCCGACGGTGACCAGCGCGCCGACGGCGAACAGGATCACGCCGAGGTAGAAGTTCGGGTCGGCGCGCAGGGGCACGTACGACGTGAACAGGACGTCGGCCTTGCCGCCCCACATCATCGCCTCGACGAGCAGCGCGCCGCCGATCATCAGCAGGAGGGCCGCCCACGACGTGCGCGGCGCGACGTTGCGGGCATTGAGCAGCACGGTGCTCGCAAACAGGAGCACCGCCATCTCGAAGAAGATGATGAAGAAGATCAGCATGCTCATCCCGTGCACGCCGAGGATGCGGTAGAACCAGTCGGCGGGCAGCAGGTGGACGGCCTGCCAGCGGGTGAGCACCAGGAGGACCGCGGCGATGGCCCCCACGAGGAGCGACACCACGGAGGCCACCGCATGCACCTTGATGAGCAGCTCGGCCCCGAGATCGATGCGCCGGGCCGTGACCGGGCACGTGCGGAAGCGGAACGTCGGGCGTGGCTCGGGCAGCGAGGCCCGTTCGGCAATCGTCGTCACCGCACACCCCCTGCCGATGCCACGGCCGGCCCGTCCTCGACGATCACCCGGCCGACCATCACATGGTGCCCGATGCCGCAGAACTCGTTGCAGATGATCCGGAAGTCACCGGACGTGTTCGGCGTGACGCGAAGCCCGTAGTCGTACCCCGGCACCACCTGGAAGTTGACGTTGAGCGGGTAGAGCGAGAACCCGTGGTTCACGTCCAGCGAGGAGAGGTGCAGCGTGTACTGGACGTCCTTCTGCAGTCGCAGGATCGGGTACCACTGGTACGCGACGGCCGCCAGGTAGATGTCGGCACCGGGCGGTGGGGTGACGATCGGCATGCCGTTGTCGTCGCCGGTCTGGTACTGCGTGATGAACTCGTCGACGCGGGCGCCGAACTCCTGCGGCGTCGTCCGGCTCCGGATGCCGGACGGGTTCTGCCCGCCCTTCCAGTGCCAGAGCGGCATCATCGCAAACAGCACCATGCACCAGACGAACGCGATGCCGACCCACATCTTCTCGGCCTTGTGGGCCGGCTTCCACCAGATGCCTTGCGGCGCGTCGAGCCCGGTATGGGTATCGATGTGCATGACCGGACCTCAGGGCAGCGGGCGGCTGGGCAGGGTGACGATTTCCCAGTAGCCCCAGCCCGTGTAGAACACCAGCATCACGAGGATGCCGGCGAAGAGGAGGAGGAATTCCTTGTCGTACAGCCGCTGCCCGAGGGGAATCTGCTCCCTGGGCACCAGCGGCTCGTCGTGCTCGTCCATGTGGACTCCTGCGCAGCGCGGTGGGAAGGTGATGGCCGGTATGCCGGGACGTCCGCAGTCTAGCGACCGGCCGCGTCGCGCCATATGACGGTCGTCATATGCGGCAGGAGGTCTGCGTGACGACAATCGCCGCACCGGTGCGATCCTCTCCTGCGCGTTCCCAATCCGGACCCGTCGCTGCGGCTGTGCGACGGAGCTCCTCGTCCCGGCTGCTGGCCGGAGCCGACGCCCTCGCCAACCGGTGCTTCGGCCAGCAGTTCAATCCGCTCTACCAGAGCGGCACCATCGTCGTCGCCCTGTACCTGGTGCTGCTCGTCAGCGGCCTGTGGCTGCTGTTGTTCTACCGGGTCGGCGCCCCGTGGGAGTCGGTGGCGGCGATCACCGAACGGCCGTGGATCGGGCGCTGGGTGCGCGGCCTGCACCGGTACGCGAGCGATCTCGCCGTGGTCGCGACCCTCGTGCACGCCCTCCGGATGTTCGTGCAGGGACGCAGCGTCGGCCCGCGGACACTGGCGTGGACGAGCGGCTGGGTGCTGCTGCTCCTGATCTTCGTGTGCGGGTGGACCGGGTACGTGATGGTGTGGGACACGTTCGGCGCGTACCTTGCGGCCGAGGGCGCCCGCATGCTCGACGCATTGCCGCTGCTGTCGGAGCCGACCAGCCGCGCGTTCACCGGCGAGCAGCCGCTGCCGAGCGCGTTCTTCTTCCTCAACCTGTTTGCGCACATCGGCATCCCGCTGGCGATGGGCGTCGTGTTCTGGCTGCACGTTCGGCGGCTGGCCCGTCCCTCGATGCTGCCGCCGCGGTCGTTGCTGTGGTCGGTGACGGGCGTGCTCGTGCTCACGGCCATCGTCTGGCCGGTGTCGATCGCGCCGCGGGCCGACTTGCTGGCGCTGCCCGAGCAGGTGCCCGCCGACATCTACTTCGCGTTCTGGATCCCGATCAGCCGCCATCTCTCCGGCGGTGCGAGCCTCCTGGTCGCCGTCGCCATCGGCACCGTGCTCCTCGTGCTGCCGCGCATCACCGCGTGGCGGGCGACGCGGGGGCCGGCCTCCGAAGTGGACGAGGACATCTGTGTCGGCTGCGAGCAGTGCGCGCTCGACTGCCCGTACCACGCCATCACGATGGTGCCGCGCGACAGCCGCCGCTCGGCGCTCGTGGCGCGCGTGGACCCGGACCTCTGCGTGAGCTGCGGCATCTGCAGCGGGTCCTGCGCCCCGATGGGCATCGGCCCGCCGGGCCGCAGCGGTCGCGATCAGCTCGTCCGCGCGCAGGCGCTTCCCGCGCGGCATCCCGAGCTGCACGGCCGCGTCGTCGCCATCGCGTGCAGCCACGGCGCGAGCGCGTACGCCGGCGCGCTCGAGGCCGCGGGCGCCGTGCCCCACGAGGTCAGCTGCGCGGGCAACCTCCACTCGTCGGTGGTCGAGGTGCTGCTTCGCGCCGGCGCCGGCGGCGTGCTGATCCTCTCGTGCCCGCCGCGCGATTGCTGGAACCGTGAGGGGCCGCGCTGGCTCGTCGAGCGCTTGTACCACGGGCGCGAGGCGGAGTTGCAGGAGCGCGTGGACCGCGCACGGGTGCGCGTCGTCGCGGTCAACGCGCACGAGCGCGCGGAGGCGCTCGCCGCGCTGGCGGAGTTCGAGGCCGACATCGCGAGACTGGCGCCGGCGGTGGCGGCCCGATCGACCGACGTGACGTCCGAATGCGAGCCGGTGGGGGCGGGGAGGTCGCGGTGAGCGCGCTTCACCGCGCGGCAGGAGCCGCAGCCGTTGCGCTCGTCGTGGTGCTCATCGCGTTGGGATCCACGACACCGCTCGCCGTCAACGCACCCGACCGTGCCGCCGTGCGACTCGCCTGGAGCGCCAGGCCCGAGCGCATCGAGCAGTGCCGGGAACGCACCGCGGAGGAACTGGCCCGGCTGCCGGCGCACATGCGGCAGCCGCTGGAGTGCACGGGGACCGCCGCGGAGTACCGGCTGACGGTGCGGCAGGACGGCGCCGTCGTGATCGACGATCGCGTGCACGGCGCAGGCCTGCGCCGCGATCGCCGCCTGTTCGTCCTGCGCGAGCTCGACGTCGCACCGGGACGCGTCAGCATCGACGTACGGTTCGAACGCGTCGGCGGCACGACGGCCGACAAGATCACGGCGGCGGCGCGGGCACGTGACGTGGCACCCTCGCACCTGGCGTTCAGCGAGCAGCTGGACGTGACGGCCGGCGAGGTGGTGTTGATCACGTACGACCCGGCCCGCGGGGCGCTCGTGGCACGAACGGGGGCGCGGTGAAGCCCCCGGCGTTGTCCGGCGCAGGACTGCCCGCTACTCGGACGCGATCGCCTCGAGCCGCGCCCGATCGCGGATGACGAACCCGTCCTTGCCGGTCTCGACGATGCCGTCCTTGCCCCAGCGGCTCATGATGCGGATGCAGGTCTCGATGCGCGTGCCGGTCATGTCGGCGAGCTCCTGCCGCGACAGCGCAATCGGCACGAACGTGCCGTCGCGTTCGCTCCGGCCGAACTCCGACGACAGCTTGAGGAACATGCGGGCGAACCGCGGCTCGATGCGGTGGCCGCTCATCTCGGTGATCCTGTTGGTCAACTCGACGAGACGCTGCGTGAGGCCGACCATCAGGCCACGGACGAGTGATGGGTGCTCCTCGAGCAGCCGGAAGAACGCCCCTCGCGGGATCAGCACGCACGTGGTGTCCTCGAGCGCCGCGGCGCTTGCCGGGAAGGGCCGGCCGTCGTAGACCGCGAGCGCGCCGAGCGGGTCGCCCGGGCCGAACACCTCGAGGATCAGGTCGTTGCCGGCCGGCATGAGGCGATACACCTTCGCGCGCCCGGAGGCGATCGTGTAGAACGCGTCCGGCGCTGCGTCCTGCTCGAAGATCACCTCGCCTCTCGTGTAGACGCGCAGCGTCGCAGCTGCCGCGACGTGCTGGCGGTCGGCGGGCGCGAGACGTGAGAACACCGGTGTGACGCGAAGCACCGCGTCCACGGTCGCCGTATCGGTCGTCATGAGGGCGCATCCCCGCCACGGTGTCCAGCGACTGCCGGCCCGCCGTGGGGGCGCCCGAGTTCTACTTCGGCCGGCGCCGCCGACGCAAGTCGCCGCCTGCCCGCCGCGACCGACGAACTCCTACGGACGTTCCGCGAGCGCCTTCACGCGCGCCAACGCCTTCGGGAACATCTCCCGGAACGCGTCGGCATGTTCGTCGGCCGTGTCGACGGACACGGCGAGGGCGGTGCCGCCCGGAGTCGCAGTGAGCACATAGGTCTCGAGCGCTCCCGCCCAGTCGGCAGACGGCTGTTCCTGCCCATCCCTGATCTCGCCGACGTGCCTGAACACCATCAGTTCGTCCGGCACCTTCCGGTCGATCACCGCGACCATGCCGCTGCCGCTCGGGTCCACGAACTGGACCGTACTCCCTTCGTTCCAGTCACTGACCGCGTGCGATCCGGGGGAGAAGGCGCTGGTCCAGTCGCGGTATGTCGCATCATCCCAGAGCACGGTCCACACGCGGGCCCGCGGCGCGGCGATCTCGATGGAGAAGTTCAGGCGAATCATGGAGCCTCCTCGAGCGAGTGCGCTCGCTCTCGTTCACGGGGTACGCAGGACGGACGCCGGCCCGCGCCAGGTCTGACGGCGGGGCGACGACCCGCTGGCTGGCGGCCGACGTCGTGAGCCCGAGGGCGCCGCGCCTCCGGGACCAGGTCAGGGGGCTGCGCTCAGAACGGCCATTCCAGCCCGACGAGTGGGAACAGGCCGAGTTGCTCGAGCGACTTCTGGCGATTGTTGCGGCGATCCCAGCCGTAGCCGGCGAAGTTGCGCCGGTTGGTGACGTTCTGCGCGCCCGCGAAGATCGTCGCGACGCGGTTGCCGAACTGAAACGACCGGTCGACTCGGACGTCCAGCCGGAAGTAGTCGGGCGAGCGCTCGGTGTTCACCCGCGTCACGTCGTAGACGGCGCGGCGTTGGGCGGCCGACAGCACGAGGTCGAATGGCGTGTAGGGCCGCCCTGCCAGGTAGGTCAGTTTCGTGGACAGGCTCCACCGCCTCGACACCTGGAACGATCCGGTGACGTTGGCTGCGACCGGGTAATCGAACGAGCCGGCGCGCAGCACGCCGTCCGTGCCGCCGTGTCGCGCACGGGACAGCGACAGGTTCGCCAGGCCGCTCACGCGACGGCCGGGCTCGGCCCTGCGCTCGCCGGAGATTTCCAGGCCGGTCACCACGCCGGTCCCCGCGCTGACCATCGGGAACAGCACGTCACGGACGGCGAACGTATCGCCCACGTTCGCGAGCGACAGCGGCGCGATGTCGCGCGACACGGGGTAGTCCCTGTAGGTCTTGCGATACGCCTCGATGTTCACCGTGGTGGTGGCGTCCGGGTTGAACCGCACGCCGCCGACGTAGTGGGTGGCGCCAAACGGCTTCAACGATCGGTTCTCCGGATACGCGACGAGAAAGAGGAAGAACGGTTGCTGGTAGTACTGTCCGTAGGAACCGCGGAGCGACACGCGTGGCGAGAGCTCGAACTCAGCGCCAAGGCGCGGACTCAGGCGCGTCGCCGAGATGAAGTCGTAGGTGTCGAGCCGCCCTCCCGCCGTGACGGCCAGCCGTGGCAGCAGCGTGCGCGTGAGCTGGGCGTACCCTCCGGCCTGCAGCGCCTGGAACCGGCGCGTCACGCTGAACGGGTTGGCATCCGGCACCTGGAAGTAGGGGCTGTCGGAGCCGAACGGTGATGCCGCGTCGAAGTCGATGCCCGACGCCCTGGCTTGCACGCCCGCCTGGATGCGAGCCAGCCCTGGCACCTCGATGGTGTGGTCGTACTTCACGGACGTGTCCGCCTCGCTCGACTCCTCGCGGAACACCAGCGCGCCGGCGGCAATCTGCTGCTCGATCGAGGCGCCCTCCGGAACCGAGCCCTTCAGGAGGTCGGTGATCCGCTGGCCCACCGTCGCCCTGGAGTACGTCACGCCGAGCAGGCCGACGCCCCGCGCGTACGTCCGTTGCCAGTTGACGCCGGTGGCTGAACGCCAACCGGTGTATCGGATGTCGAGGGTGCTCAGTTCGTCGCTCGGGTCGCTCTCCTCGGTCGCGCCGAGGCGGATGCGGTCAGCGCCGCTGATGTTCACGATCCAGACCCTGTCGCGCGTCGAGAAGTCGTACACCGCCTTGCCGTTCAGGGTGTACAGCACCGGCACCCCGCCGATGCCGGTGTCGCTCGTGAAGAGATCCAGGAAGCTGCGTCGCACGGACACGATCCAGGAGCCGCGCGCGCTGGCTCCGAGGGGGCCTTCCACCACCGCCCCGGCGCCCGCGAACCCCAGCGTGGCGCGCCCGCCGACCTCGTCGCGGCGTCCCTCGCGTCCTGTCACCTGCAGCACGCTCGACGTGCGGTTGCCGAACGCCGCCGGGAAGCCGCCGGTCAGGAACGTCACGCCCTCGATCACCTGGACGTCCAGCATGCTGACCGTGCCGCCCGCCGACGCGAACGTCGCGAAGCTGTTGATGTTCGGAATCTCGATGTTGTCGACGATGTAGAGATTCTCGAGCGGGCTCCCGCCACGCACCACGAGGTCGTTGCGGAAGTCATCGGCGCCAAAGGCGACGCCCGGCAGCGACTGGACGTACCGGGCCACGTCCTGAAGGGCGCCGGCGCTGCCGCTGATCGACTGGGCGGGGATGACGAATCCGGAGGTCTTCACCTCCTCGGGCGCGACGAGCGACGGCGCCGACACCGAGACGGTCTGCTCGAACCCGCGCGCCTCGGGCATCTGGAACTCCACGACGTTGTCCAGGCCGGCTCGCACGGGGACGTTCTCGCCCGTGACGACCCACTGGCCCGGCGCCGTGATCTCCAGCGTGTAGGTTCCTGGGCGCAGCGTGAGGGCGAACTCACCGGTCGCGCCCGTGACGTCGCATTGCGAGGCGGCCGGCACGCACACGGCCGCGTCGCCGACCGGAGCCTGCTGCGAGTCCACCACGCGCCCCCGGAGGACGGCCATGCCGGCGGTGTCCTGGGCGGCGCCCGAGCCGGCAAGCACCGCGACGAGGCCCAGTGTCGCGACGGCGCGCCCGCCCCACGTCGCGTGTGTCGTCAGCTCCTGCGATTTCACTACACGAGAATCGAGTGTCACGAGGGTAGAAGCAAGCCCGCGCCGAAACTCGTTTGAACCCCATGACAGGAATGCCGGCAATCGTGAATGACAGGCAAAATGGCGGGCGGCGATGCCGCCTTGCCACGTCCGGAAGGGGCGTACTACACTCTCCCTTCCGGCACCTGCGGGTGACCGCCGGCCGTGGTCGCTCGCACCGCGGTCCGGAGCCTGTGCAACGCCAGACCTCGAACCGCGTCAGGACCGGAAGGTAGCAGCGCTAAGGGGATCCTGCCGTGTGCATGGGGCCTCCGGGTCGCGGTGGGATCGACCGCGGCCAGATGCGCCGGCCCGGTGGCCGGCGCCACGCGTCGACCTGAACGTCGGCGCCGACCGACAACATTCCCACACAAGTGTCACGCCCGTACCAGGTGCTCGCCCGCAAGTGGCGTCCCCAGCGCTTCGACGACGTCATCGGACAGGTCGGGGTAACGCAGACGCTGCGCAACGCCATCGACCGCGGCCGCATCGCGCAGTCGTTCATCTTCTCGGGCGCCCGCGGCGTCGGCAAGACGACGACCGCGCGCATCCTGGCGCGCGCCCTCAACTGCGAGCAGGGACCGACCGCCGACCCGTGCGGCACGTGTGACGCGTGCGTGGAGATCGCGGAAGGCCGCGACATCGACGTCATCGAGCTCGACGCCGCCACGCACACCGGCGTGGACAACGTGCGCGAAGTGATCATCGAGAGCCTCGGCATCGCGCCGGCTCGCGACCGCTACAAGATCTACATCATCGACGAAGTGCACATGCTGTCGAACAGCTCGTTCAACGCATTGCTCAAGTCGATCGAGGAGCCGCCGCCGCACGTCGTCTTCATGATGGCGACGACCGAGCTGCACAAGATCCCGGAGACGATCCGGTCGCGCTCGCAGGAGTTCGAGCTGCGCACGATCGGTGCGCGGAGCGTCGCCGACCAGCTCGGACGCATCGCGGCGGCCGAGGGCATCGAGGCCGACAGCGACGCCCTGCTCCTGCTCGCGCGGGCCGCCGAGGGCAGCATGCGCGACGCGCTGAGCGCGTTCGACCAGGTCATCGCGTTCGCCGGCGAGCGCATCAGTGCTGCCGACGTCGCCTCGGTGCTCGGCCTCATCGGCCGCGACGTGCTGATGGACGTGGTCGAGATCGTCGCCGACGGACGCGCGTCCGACGTGTTCGACGCGGTCGGCCGCCTCGTGGAGGCCGGGCAGGACCTGAAGCTGGTGGTGCGCGATCTCACCGGGCTGGTCCGCGACCTGATGGTGGTCAGTGTCGACCCGACGCGACTGCAGGATCCCGAGCTCGCCAGCGACGCCGATCGGCTCTCGGCGCTCGCCTCCCGCTTCTCCCGCGAGGATCTCCTGCGCGCGTTCGACGTGCTGGCGCGCGCCGAGCAGGACGTGCGCTACGCGGCGCAGCCGCGCTATCACCTCGAGATGGCGCTGCTGCGGTGGATACACCTCGGCCACCTCGCGCCGATCGCCGACGTGATCGAGGCGATCGGCAGCGGGCGCTCGCTGCCGGCCGGCAGCATTCAGCGTCCGTCCAGCGGATCGTCCGCGGTTCGGCCCTCGTCGGTCCCGGTGCCGGCATCGCCGACCACGGCGGGAGCACAACTAGGCAGCGCGCTGCGCCGGCTGACCGAGTCGGCTCGCCAGGCCACGGCCACCGGGTCGGTTCCGGGC